>JAJRWE010000251.1 GCA_024276955.1 Gammaproteobacteria bacterium | reverse complement strand
GTGCAGAGCGACTTCCTCAGCCAGAGTGACATGGCCCTGCCGGCCATCTGGGCACGTCTGGCGGATGGGCGTGAGGGTGTGATTCTGCATCAGAGCCACCGCCTGTCCTCGGCAACGCCGGTCAGTCTGGAGCGGGGTGGGGAGGGTGGGAAAAGAGTTTCGCGGCTGATTCAGTCCACCGGCACCCTGCAACGGGAGTTTGTTCTGCATGTGTTGCAAAAAGGTGATACGGACACCGTCAAATAGGGCTTGAAAAGCTGCGGCCCCCCCCTCACATACCCTCCTTCTGAACCAATTTCCTGATTTGGGAGTTTTACCGAATGAAACGAATTGCGTTATTCCTGGCCACCAACCTGGCCATTATTGTGGTGCTCAGCATCACGCTACGCCTGTTGGGGGTGGAAGGAATTCTTGATGAGCAGGGGATCAATCTGGATCTCAACAGTCTACTGGTGTTTTCGGCGCTGTTCGGCTTCGGTGGTTCCTTTCTTTCCCTGGCCATCTCTAAGTGGACGGCAAAGCGTTTCACCGGCGCCCAGGTCATCAAGCAGCCGCGCGACAACCGTGAGCGCTGGCTGATGGAAACAGTGGCGCGCCAGGCCCAGGCGGCCAGCATCGGTATGCCCGAGGTGGCTATTTACCCGGCCCCGGAGATCAATGCCTTCGCCACCGGTATGTCACGCAATAATGCCCTGGTGGCGGTGAGTAGAGGCCTGCTTGACAGCATGACCCAGGACGAGGCCGAGGCGGTGTTGGCCCACGAGGTCAGCCATGTGGCCAATGGCGACATGGTGACACTGGCACTGATTCAGGGGGTGGTGAATACCTTCGTCATCTTCCTCTCGCGGGTCATCGGACAATTTGTTGATCGGGTGGTGTTCAAAAATGAACGTGGTCACGGCCCGGCCTTCTGGATTACCACCATCATTGCCGAAATCGTCATCGGCATCCTTGCCAGCACGATCGTGATGTGGTTTTCACGCCAGCGTGAATTCCGTGCCGATACGGGCGGCGCGGCGCTGGCCGGGCGGGAAAGATGATCGCCGCCCTACAGCGCCTGAAGGTGAGCGCCGGCGAGGCGGAGCTGCCGGATCAGCTGGCCGCCTTCGGTATCTCCGGCCATATCAGCCGTGGTTTGAAAGGTCTGTTTCGCTCGCACCCGCCACTGGATGATCGCATTGAGGCGCTGCGGGCCGGCGCCTGAGCAGCCTTTCCCTCGGCATGAAAAAGGCGCCTTTAGGCGCCTTTTTCATGATCTTTACAGCGGGGATTCTACTTGTTTTTGTGAATGAACCGGTCCGCAAATGGACGCCAATAAACGCAAATGGAATTCAAAAGATTATTGGCGTGAATTTGCGGGCTGTTTTTAGGGACTCGATCCATACAGCGGATTCCCATGGCCTAACGGCCTTGTATCCCGACAAGACTTGGAGGCTATTCCTCAGCCGCCGCCGCTGGAGAAATCATAGTCCATGTCGTCTTCCGGGTATTGCAGGTAATAGCCCTGAATGAAGTTCACCCCGTGCTGCCACAGCACCGCCAGACAAGCCGGGTCCTGAACATGCTCGGCAATGGTCTGGAAGCCTTTGCTGCGGCCCAGTTCGGCCACCTCCTGAATGACCCGCTGACTGTCTTCATTACTGACGTTGGCGATATGACTGCCATCGATCTTGAGGAAGTCCACCTGCAGGTGATTGAGATAGGACAGGGACTGAGTCTCGCTGCCCACATGATCCAGGGCAAACTTGCAGTGCAGCTGCTGCAGGCCATCGGCGAAATTTTTTGCCGTAGAGAGGTTTTCTACGGCGGCCTGTTCGGTGATCTCGAACACCATGCTGTCACCGTGCAGACGGGCGGCCTGCAGCAGTTTGCTGATCCAGCCCAGCGTGCCCGGGTCATTCAGTGAGGCGGAAGACAGCTTGATGAAGAATTGCAGCTTCTTGCCCAGCTTGCGCTTGTCCAGCAGGGTGCGGGTGGCATTTCTGACCACCCAACGGTCGATGTCGATCAACAGCCCGGCATTTTCGGCGGCATCGAGAAATTCACCCGGCATCACCAGCTGATTGTCCGCATCCAACATGCGCAGCAGGACTTCGTAGCGCTCGCCCGGCTCTGCATGCAGGCTGACAATGGGCTGATACTGCAGGCTGAAACGATTGTTCTTCAGCGCCAGCTGTAATAAGGCGATCATTTTTTTGTCTGCTTGCAGTACGGCCAGGGCATCCTCTTCCGAGAAGACGTGCACCTGGTTGCCGCCTCGTTCCCGGGCGATGCCGCAGGCCTGTTCTGCATGACTCAAGGCCTGCTTGGCATCCGGCGTGGTTTCATGGATGGGCGCAACGCCAATGCTGAACGTGGTGGTGACGGATTTTTCCTCGATGTCGAAAATCTTGTCGACCAGTGCCTGGCGCAATTGCTCGGCCAGTTGCTCGGCCTGTGCACTATTCGAGTTATTGAGGATGATGGTAAATACGGTGCCGGCGTAACGGGCCAGGATGGCATCGTCCGGGCTGTTGTCACGCAGCAGCTGGGCGATGTCGGCCAGCACCAGGTCACTGCCGGCAATGCCCAAGGTTTCTTTGATATTCTTGAAATCACTGGGTTCCAGGTACAGCAGGCTGCCCTGGCCTTCGTCCACCATGGCGCTGGCCAGGCTTGCCTTGAGCTCTTCCATGAAGTGCTGGTGGTTGAACAGTCCGGTGAGCAGGTCCTGCTGACGCAGTTGCTGCAGTTCCTTTTCCAGCTCTTTGCTGTGACTTTTCTGGTGAATCATCACCTGGGTACAGGGCTCGCCATCCACACTGGCCGGAGAGAACTGCATGGTGGCCTGGAATTCGTTGCCATCGGCATGTACAACGTTGAATTCCAGTGTGCCTTGCGGTGTTTCACCATTGCCCAGGGTGCGCAGGATGTCCTTGAATTTCTGCTGCTCGGCGGCGGCGATCATATCCATAACCGGCACGGATTCCAGCTCGTCGCGGTCGACATAACCAAAAATGTCCAGATAACTCTGGTTGACGTAGACATGCATGCCTTCGTGTAAATAGGCCACGGGGTCACGTGAGCTGTCAAGCAACACGCGGTTGCGTTTTTCACTTTCCACGTAAAGGTTTTTGCATTGCCGGTGGGCGCGGCGTTCGCGCAGGTTGTCGATTTCCCGGCTGATCACCAGCAGCAGATGATCCTGGGCTTCTTCATTGATGTAATCGGCGGCGCCGGCCTTCAGCATGGCCACCATGCTGTCGCTGTCGCCTTGTGGGCCAAACACGATGCAGGGGATGTCCTTGCCGGCCCGTTTGATGGTGGCGACGGCATCGAGGGCGCGGTAGTCACCGACCTGTGATGCGGCCAGCAGGATGTCCCAGGCCTGCTCGTCGAGGGCGGACTGCAGGTCTTCGTCATCCTCGATATGGCGGTAGCGCACGGCGAAGCCGGCGTTGCGCAGACTGCTGGCCAGTGCTTCGGCATCGTTGGATGATTCTTCAAGAATCAGCGGACGGATAACATTCCCGGTGTCCAATGAATTACTCCTGGAGATATGTTACCTAGATCCTGTAAGTGGTCGTGCTTGCGCAGTGCAAGATATTGATTCGTAAAGCGAATGGCAGCTTTGAGCGTAATCCTTATTGTGATTGCCGAAAAGTTTCATATCGCTATACGGGTCAAGAGCTTGTGCTGAGTGAGTGTGAGCACTTGCAGGATCTAGGTGTTATTGATGGGTGAGCGAGCGGGTTCAGAGGGTTGACCATACGTCATCAAAGCCTTCTTCTTCTTGCGGGAGGTTTTGCGCTGAGCCGGTTTTGTCCGGCGGGGTATCTCCACTTTCGATCACAGTGAACTCGAATTGAGCAAAGACGCCCGTGCTTTCCAGCATCTTGCCCAGCTTGATCAAGGCCTTTTGGCCGTGAATGTTGGTGATGATGTTATCACCTTCTCGCTGCCAGGCATGGGTAATGAGGGTGGCGGGCTGGTTGATGCCGCTGAGTTCAGGAAGGATCAGGCTGCGGTTGTATTTCTTGCTTTCTCCATCCTTGGGGATAGCGGCCGTGGCGATGGCTTCGGCACAGGGTGCCAGTTTTTGAATGCCCAGTTCGAGACCGTTTTTCCAGCTTTTGATGCGGCGGATGATGCCAATGGAAAACTGCCCGGGATCCGATGTATCGTCATTCAGGCCGACCAGTTCGCCCACCTGCACGCGCCGCGAGTCCTTGTGATATTCCACACGTCCTAGCAGGCAGTAACCGCCGGCACTTTCGTTGACGCCCTTGCAGTCAACGGGAGTGAACAGGGCCTCTCTGCGCCGCCGGTCATCTTCCTCGTTGGCGGACATGCTGTAGGTCGGGTTGGAGGCGCGATAGGTGTAGTCAGGATCCCATATGTCCGGGGTATGGTCATCGATGTTGCTGATGCCGAACACCGGCGTGCTGGTGTAGAGTGCCGGCCTGCCCAGTTCCATGCTGTCATCCGGCGTGCCTAGAACGGGCTGTACATTGATATTTTCGATGGTGCCGGCACAGAGGCTTCTGACGCCCACCCGCAGCGGACGCAGGATTTCGTCGATGTAATGATGTGTTGCGCTCAGGCCCAGGGTAATGGTGATTTTATTATTGCTCGCGGTGCGCGAAAAGGCCCGCCGGGACTTGCCGCTCCAGGTGAGCGCCAGACGCTTGAGCACTTCCTCCGGGATTCCGCTATTGCCTGAACCCTGTGGCAGGATACCGTTACTGATGACACGGGTCATGTCGGTCGTGTCGACATTGCGGCAGAAAATGGGGTTGGTGGCGCCGTCGTCACAAAAGAAGCCGGGCGCGGCATCGCTGTTCAGGTTGATCGAGGTGCAGCCCTCTAGCTCTCCGCGGGCATTGAAGGGCAGGATGCGGCAGGCCGGCGCCCATTCCCTGAGAGCCTTGAAAATCGTGTCGGTAATATGCTGGCGCAGACCGTAGGGGTTGGCCAGGGCCAGCAGCAGGATCTGCTTGTAGTTGTCCTCGATGCTGCTGCCCGGCGTGTCGCTTTCCGTAATGGCGTCTTTGATCACCTTGTCGTGCAGCTGGTTTTCTTCGGCAAACAGGTACAGACGATTCAGCTCCAGCCAAGCGTTTTCCGGGTGGTGAATGTAGATCTGGTAGGCGCACAGCAGCACGTTGCTGAGATAGTGCATAGCGCGGTGAATGCTGATGCCGATGCTTTTCATCTTCAGGCGGGAAAAGCTTTTCGCCAGGGTGTCTTCGATGATGGACTTGTAGCCCATGGCCATCTCAGAATTGAGTTGGATGGCGAGTTCGGCGATCTTCTGATTTTTTGGCGAGAGTGGCAGGTTCTGCCGGATGTAGTGTTTTTTCAGGGTTTCAGTGATGACGAACAGGGGCGGACGCAGGGCTTCCAGTGACCTGAAGCGATCCTGCGGCGAAATAATCAGCCGGTTCATCTCCCGAAGAGCGGTATAAATCTGGCGCGCGCATTCGCCGATATTGGCCATCGGCAATGCAGCCACCCAGATCTCTACCTGTTTGGGGCGGGTAGGGAATGCGTTGCTGCCGGGTTGTCGCTGGTGTGGAATGCTCAGCAGCCCTTCCAGTGTATTGCCTGCCACGTTTGCTCCTGCTTTTTAAAGGCGGTTCTAATTAATGGGTTGTGGTCTCTGCGCGACCTGAAGGCTTGTCGCAGCCAGAGGCCACAATCCAGTATGTTGGAACGGCCCTGGATTTATTTTACGGTCCTGTATATCCGTACGAGAGTATACTTCGCTGCGGATAAAACACCACATTCTCCGATCATAAGGGTATTTCGGCAGGTTTTTGTTATGCCTTTAATGACTTGCTTGTGTCTTAAGTGACGTGTCGAAGGGTGCTGGCCGGTTTTGTGCCGTGTTTCGCTGTTCCATGCTCGGACTACACAAGTTGTTTATAGGGTGCACCGGCCTGTTCACGAACCAGTCGTGGCACCAGATAACCGGGCAGTTGCCGGCGTAGCCGCTCCATCAGTTCGTGTGCACAAGCATCGTCGACGGCAAAATGCGCGGCGCCCTGTACGTGATCCAGCAGATGCAGGTAATAGGGCAGGACACCGGCCTCGAACAGGTTTTCGCCCAGATCCGCCAGTGCCGCCACAGAATCGTTGACCCCCTGCAGCAGCACGGCCTGATTGAGCAGGGTGGTGCCGGCGGCCTGGATCTGGCGCAGGCTCCGGGCGACGGTGCCGTCGATTTCGTTAGCGTGATTGGCGTGAATCACCATCACCGTGCGCCAGGGCAACTCGGCTAGCCAGGCCAGGAATTCAGCATCGATGCGTTGTGGCAGCACCACCGGCATGCGGCTGTGAATACGCAGGCGGCGGATGTGCGGGATGTCGCGCAGGCCTTCGCCGAGTTTGCGCAGGCGCGGCGTATCCAGGCTCAATGGATCGCCACCGCTGAGGATCACTTCGCTGATGCTGGCATCGGCGGCGATATGGGCGAGGGTGTCGCGCCAGTCATCTGCGCCGGCGCGCGCTTCGCCATAGGGGAAATGCCGGCGGAAGCAGTAGCGGCAGTGGATGGGGCAGGCGCCGGTGGTGACGATCAGCGCGCGGCCGTGATACTTCTGCAATAGACCCGGGCGGCGGGTGGCCGGGCCGTCACCCACCGGGTCCAGGCTGTAGCCGGCGGGCGTTTCCCGCTCGCGGCGCAGGGCCAGCACCTGCCGCAGCAGGGGGTCGGCCGGATCACCGTGGCGCATGCGCTCGACATAGGCCCGTGGTATGCGCAGGGGGAAGTCCGCGGCATCGTCGATGGGCTCCGGCAGCTGTTCCGTGCTCAGGCCGACAGCCCGCAGTAGTTCGCTGGGCTGGCGGATGGCCGTGGCCAGGGCCTTTTTCCAGTCTGTGTCCTGACAATGGTGTGTGCTTAGCGGTATCATGAAGTGTATTTCTATTAATCTTTTTCGCCCGACGGAACGGGCGGCCAATATTCCCAGAATGAGGCTGAAATGGCTAATTACTCGACCAATGAATTCCGATCCGGCCTCAAGGTCATGATCGACAACGACCCCTGCGCCATGATCGAGTGCGAGTTCGTCAAACCAGGCAAGGGTCAGGCCTTCGCCCGCGTCAAGCTGCGCAACCTGCTTACCGGCCGCACTGTGGAACGCACCTACAAATCCGGCGAATCCCTGCCGGGTGCCGACGTGATGGATACGGACCTGCAATATCTCTACAACGACGGCGAGTTCTGGTACTTCATGCACCCCGAGACCTTTGAGCAGGTGGCCGCCGATGCCAGTGCCGTGGGCGACAACGGCAAGTGGTTGAAGGAGCAGGACTCGTGTGTTGTAACCCTTTGGAACGACCGTCCCATCGACGTGGTGCCGCCCAACTTCGTCGAGCTGCGCATTGTCGAGACCGACCCCGGCGTGCGTGGAGACACCGCCAGCGGCGGTGGCAAACCGGCCACCTTGGAGACCGGCGCCGTGGTGCGTGTACCCCTGTTCGTGGAAAATGATGAAATCATCAAGGTAGACACGCGCAGTGGCGAATATGTGGGCCGGGTGAAGGGCTGACCTGACGAAAAGCCGCCGCGCGCGTGTCACGCCAAGATGCAGACTGGCAACCCAGCGCAACGCTGGATGTCCTGAAACAGCGGGCGGCCTTGATGAGCCGCCTACGTTGTTTCTTCGCCGAGAAAGGCGTGTTGGAAGTGGAGACGCCACTGCTCTCCGCCGCCGGCACCACCGATCCGCAGATCCACAGTTTCGAGACCCGTTACGAAGGCCCCGGTGCGGCACAGGGTCGGCCGCTGTACCTTGCCACTTCCCCCGAATTTGCCATGAAGCGTCTGCTGGCCGCCGGCAGTGGCCCTATCTACCAGATCTGCAAGGCCTTTCGCCAGGGCGAGGCCGGACGGCTACACAACCCGGAATTCACGATGTTGGAGTGGTACCGGCCCGGGTTTGACCATTTCCAGCTGATGGATGAGGTCGAGGCGTTGGTGACCGAGCTGGCCGATGGGCGGTTGCCTGATGTGTCCGCCAAGCGCATGACCTATGCAAAGCTGTTTCAGCAGCATCTCGGGCTGGATCCCCATAGGGCCAGCGCAGAGGTTCTGGCTCAGTGCGCGACAGGCTTTCCGGCGCTGGCGGGTATTTCCGGGCTGGATCGTGACGGCTGGCTGGATCTGCTGATGAGCCATATTATCCAGCCCCGTCTGGAGCAGGGGTGCCTCACCTTTGTATATCATTATCCCGCCTCACAGGCGGCCCTTGCACGTATTAGTCAACCCGCAGCGGATATCCCTGCCGTGGCGGAACGTTTCGAGCTTTTTTACCAGGGCGTGGAGCTGGCCAACGGCTTTCACGAGCTGACCGATGCCCGTGAGCAACGGGCGCGTTTTGAGCGGGATCTGGCGCAGCGCCGGGTGCAGGATTTGCCGTCGGTCCCCATGGATGACCGTCTGCTCATGGCCCTGGATGAAGGCATGCCTCCCTGTGCGGGTGTAGCCCTGGGGTTGGACAGGTTATTGGTGGTATTCAATGGTCTGACACGGCTGTCAGATGCTATTGCGTTTCCCTTTGTCCGCGCCTGAATCAGTAAAAAACAGGGCTGTTGTCAGGCGTCGATTTACTTTACATTCTTGAACGGAAAATAGTATAGGGTTCATTAGCTTCTTACTCAGGGGTCTGCAGCAGCTTGTTTTATCAGCTGATATCGATCGTGACGGGAACCTGGCCCGCATCTTGCTGTCTTTGTGTATAGGCCCGGCATCGATGGAGAAAGTCGATGTCGGCGTTTGTGATGCGAAACAACAAGAAGCAACAACAATGAGTGTCAGGGACGTCCGGTTTGTCGGGAGAAAACAATGGAAAAACGCTGGAGTGAACGAAAGCAGCTTTGCGTCGGTGTCGATGTCTACCTGAATGGAGATTTACTGAATTCGGGGCGTTCCTCGGATATCGGCCTTGGGGGTACCTTCCTGGGTATTGATTCCGTGGCTGGCATGAACAAAGATGCCAATGTCGAACTGGTTTTTCGTCTGACGGCCGATGAAGCCGGAGAAGAGAGTGTCCGCCACACGGTTCATGCCCGCGTGGTCCGGATTGCCGATCAGGGGGTGGGGTTCAAATTCTGCGATTTCGACACGGGCGTGTTCCGCTCGCTGCAGGAGATTATGGCCTATCAAAACCACAACGGGTCGGCACCACGAGCCATGTAAATGATTGTGCGGCGGCGGGGCTGAGGCTGTGCCGCGCCACATTAACCTGAATTAATCATCAACCCTTATCATTCCCTTCGGGCTCTTCCGTCTGTTGCTGTTTCCATTTGTCGTAGCATTCGAGTCCGCAAAAGTGCTGTGCGTACTCGTCACCTTCCTGGCTAAAGGCGACGGATGCAGGAATATCCTTCAGGCATACCGCACAGGCGATATGCTCGGTTTTCGCAGGTGTGATTTTTTCGGCCATTGCCAACTCCTTCGCTGCCTAACTAATGTTAAGTATAGTCCTAACCGCGACAGGCTCCCAGGTGTTGCCCCATCCGCACCGGCGCGCCAGCCTTGATGCTGTCCCCCCACTGCACGGCATCGCGGCCAAACAGCACGATGACGGTGGAGCCCATATTGAATCGACCCATTTCCTCGCCCTTGGCGAAGTCCCGCGCATCGCCGCCTTGGAAATCCCAATGCCGTACCTGCTTGCCTGCCGGTGGGGTGATTTCGCCGGCCCACACGGTCTCGATACTGGCGACGAAGATGGCTCCCACCAGCACCATCGCCATGGGCCCGGCCTCGGTGTCGAAATAGGTGACGACCCGCTCGTTGCGCGCAAACAGGCCGGGAATGACGCGGGCGGTGGCGGCGTTGACGCTGAACAGCCGCCCCGGCACGTGGCTCATAGCCCGCAGCCTGGCGTCCAGCGGCATGTGGATGCGGTGGTAGTCACGCGGCGACAGGTAGAGGGTGGCGAAACTGCCGTCGGTGAATTTCTCCGCCCACTGTTGGTTGCCGCCCAGCAGTTGCAGCAGCGAGTAGTCCTGTCCCTTGGCCTGAAAGATACGGTCGGCGTGGATCGGCCCGGCCTGGCTCACGGCGCCGTCCACCGGACAGGCGGCGGTCGTTTCACCGCTGACGATGGGTCGTGCGTCCGGGCGCAGGGCGCGGGTGAAGAAGGCGTTGAAATTGGCGTAGCTGTCCAGGTTTGGTTCTTGCGCCAGACTCATGTCGACGCGGTAGTGCCTGACGAACCAGCGCATGAACCAGCGCCGCATGAGGGGATTGCTGCTGCGGGTGAGGGCGTGCATGACGCGCGACAGGGCGTGCGTGGGCAGGAGATACTGCGGCCAGGCCTTGAGGTAGTCGATCAGACTCGGGGACTGCTCGGAACCCTGATTCATCAATGCTTGTGCTCGTGATTTTTCATGTCGCCATGGGACTCTTTGTGCATCTCCATCGAATGATCCATGCCGTGGTGGTTCATACCGGCCGCGCCACCGCGGCGGACCTCGGCGCTGACGGCCAGCGAGGAACCCTCTGCGAAGTACAGGATAAGGCTGACCTTGTTGCCAGCCTTTAATGGTGCGACCGGGTCGATCAACATGATGTGCAGGCTGCCCGGCTCGAAGCTGATCTTGCCGTGGGCGGGGATCATGATCTTCGTTACTCGAACCATGGTTGCCATGCCGTCCTTTTCTTCCGAGCGGTGCAGCTCGATGTGTTTGAAGGCCGGCGATTCCACGGACACCAGGGTGTGTGTTTTGTCGCCGTGATTGTGCAGCTGCAGATAGGCGGCCAGCACCTTGGCTGTGGGCGGCGCCTCGCGTACCCAGGGGTCGTGGGCCTCAATGCCGTGCGTGGAGGCAGCCCAGGTCGTGCTGGTGAGAAAGAACAGGGCGAGGACGGTGAATAGCGGTTTCATAGCGTTCCTTTTTTCTGACGGTCTTTTCGGCAAGTTATGACGGGGGTGTCTGGTATTGCCGGCGGATTTCGAGGTACTGCCGGCGGATGTCTTGAGCATGGTGCGGCGCCTTGATGCGCGCATGATAGCGGACCTGTGGGTCAATCAACAGAATCGCGCTGGTGTGATCCACGTTGTAGGCCTCATCGCTGCCGGTGCCGCGCCGGAACCGGATATCCAGCTGCCGGGCCAGGGCCGTGAGCTGAGCGTGGTCGCCCGTGGCGTCGATGAAGGCCGGGTTGAAATAGCCCGTGTAGGCCGCCAGCGTTTCTGGCGTATCCCGCGCCGGGTCGACGGAGATAAAGATAAACTGGGTGTCCTCCAGCACACCGGGCTCCTGTGCCAGCAGCTCGTAGGCCCGCGCCAGCTCGGCAAGGGTGGCGGGGCAGACGTCCGGGCAGTGGGTATAGCCGAAAAACAGCAGGCTCCACTTGCCGCGCAGGTCGTCATTATCGAGCAGGGGAACGCCGTCGTAGCTGAGGCGGAAGGGCTGCAGGGCGCGGGGCTCCAGCAGTTGGGCGGCCGTGCCGCTGTCCGCCGGAGGCGGGCTGTTACGGCTGATCAGCGCGCCGGCAACGATGCCCAGCACCAACAGCAGTAAAGCGACGGCGATTCTCTTCATCCACGGCTTGGAGGTGTGCGTATCCGGCATCGGCGCATTATTGCACGCCGGCTTGTCGAACGGGGTGCGACAAAATGTCCCGGCGGCGGTGAAAAATAGAGGTGTCCTTCAGCCCCGCCCGTTATACTGTGCGATCTTTTTCGCTGCTCTTCGAGAACGGTACTTTACATGTCGTCAGCCCATCAAACCTCTCACACAAACGGAGACGGCTTTGCCCACGACGCGCCCATGGTCACCGGCATCCTGCTGGCCAACCTGGGCACGCCGGACGAACCCACCCCCGCGGCCCTGCGCCGTTATCTGGGTGAATTTCTCTGGGATCCGCGCATCGTCGACATGCCGCGTCCGCTGTGGTGGCTGATCCTGCATGGTTTCATCCTGCGTATCCGCCCCAGGCGCTCCGCCGCCGCCTATCGCGAGATATGGACCGAGCAGGGCTCGCCGTTGATGCAGATCTCCCGTCAGCAGACCGAGGGCCTGACCCATGCCCTGCAGCAGTGTTTGCAGGGACCGGTGGTGGTGGAGCTGGGCATGCGCTACGGAAATCCGTCCATCGCCTCGGCGATGCAGCGTCTGCGTGACGCCAATGCGCAGCGGGTGCTGGTGCTGCCGCTGTATCCGCAGTATTCCTCCAGCACCACTGCGTCCACTTTCGATGCCGTGGCCGCGGCCGTGAAATCGTGGCGCTGGGTGCCGGAGCTGCGCTTCGTCAACCAGTATCACGACGAGGCAGGCTACATCGAAGCCCTGGCCGCCAGCATCCGTGAAGACTGGGCGGGCCGCGAAGCACCGCAAAAACTGCTGTTCTCCTTTCATGGCACGCCCAGGCGTTTCCATACCCAGGGCGACCCCTATTTCTGCCACTGCCACAAGACCGCACGGCTGGTGGCCGACCGGCTGGGGTTGGCCGATGACCGCTGGGTGGTAACCTTTCAGTCCGTCTTTGGCCGCGAGGAATGGCTCAAACCCTACACCATCGACACCCTGCGCCAGCTGGGCAAGTCCAGGGTCAAATCCGTCGCTGTCATCTGCCCCGGATTTTCTGCCGATTGCCTGGAAACCATTGAAGAGATCGGTGTCGAAAACCGCGAGGCCTTTGAAATGGCGGGAGGGGAACACTTTCACTACATCGCCGCCCTCAATGACCGTGATGACCACATCAATGCCCTGGTAGCTCTGGTGAAAAAGCATATCGCCGGTTGGCCCGAGGCCGAG
>JAJRWE010000250.1 GCA_024276955.1 Gammaproteobacteria bacterium | reverse complement strand
CTGCGCCCGATAGCCGCCTTGCTTGTGCACCGATTGCGGCAACAGGCCCAAATGTGAACACACCGGAATACCGCGTGCGGCCAGCGCCTGCACCGTCTCCAGCAGAACACTGCCACCCTCCAGCTTAACCATCTGCGCGCCGCCCTCTTTCATTAGGCGGCCGGCGCTGTGCAGGGCCTGCTCGGGCGTGGCGTCAGCCATGAAGGGCATGTCCACCATCAGCAGGGCCCTTTCACTGCCGGCACGCACCGCACGGGTATGATAGATCATCTCGTCGAGACTCACTGGCAGGGTGGTTTCCTGACCCTGCACCACCATTCCAAGAGAATCGCCGACCAGCAGGATCTCCACCCCGGCGGCATCAAGAATGTGCGCGAAGCTGGCGTCATAGGCCGTTAGGCAGGCGATTTTCTCGCCCCCCTGTTTCATCTTTTTCAGCCGCGTCGTGGTGATACGATTCATGCTCAGAACTCCTCAGAACTCAAAGGAACCGGGGTTGAAGTAGTGGCGGCCGCTGCGCACCTGGCCCAGACGCTCCACCAAGCGTTGATAGTCACCCGTGTTGTTGACCAGGTCAATTTCAGCGGCGTTGACGATCAGCAGCGGGCTATCGCTGTAGTAGTGGAAAAAGCGCGTGTAGGCCTCCACCAGACGTTGCAGATAGTTGCTCTCGATGAAACGCTCGAAGGCACGGCCGCGCTTCTGCACCCGATCCAGCAACACCTCCACCGGCGCCTGCAGGTAGATCAGCAGATCCGGGCTCGGGGCGTCGAGGGTGAGGCTGGCATAGACTTGTTCATAAAGACGCAGCTCATCATCGTCCAGGTTCAGCTGTGCAAACAGGCGATCCTTTTCGAGCAGGAAGTCGGCCACACGCACGGGGGCGAAGAGGTCATTCTGACGCAGCGCCTGCATCTGCTGGGCGCGCTGAAAGAGGAAGAACAACTGTGTCGGCAGGGCCGCATGGCGCGGGTTCTTATAAAAGCGTTCGAGGAAGGGATTTTCCTCCGCGCCCTCCAGCAGCAGCTCGCCTTCATAATCCTCGGCGAGACGCCGGGCAAGGCTGGTTTTGCCGACCCCGATGGGACCTTCGATGACGATATGGCGGGGAATGTCTGCGGTGTTCATGGCATGTAAATCCGCTTCAGTCAGGCCGTATCGGACTGGTTTTTTTCAATGACAACCAATGACCCGCGTTCACATCGGGCCAACAGCTCGCCCAGCACGCCGAGACCGGGAATTTCCAGCCCGGGTGCTATCTCGGCCAGAGGATACAGGACGAAGTTGCGTTCATACAGCCCCGGGTGGGGCACCGTCAACGCGGGCAGGTCGATGGTCCGATCGGCGTACAGCAGCAGGTCGAGATCCAACGTGCGCGGCCCCCAGCGTTCACCGCGCACGCGCTGGTGGGCCGCCTCCACGGTCTGTAATTCGGCCAGCAGAGCCAGCGGCGGCAGCGCCGTTTCCAGCGCCACCACGGCATTGAGGTAATCGGGCTGATCCTGCGGCCCCATGGGTGCGCTACGATACAGGGAAGACTGCGCCAGCAGCTGGCTTTGCGGCAGCTGCGCCAATTCAGTGATGGCACGCTGCAGCTGCGCCTGCGGATCGGCCAGATTGCTGCCGAGGCCGATGTACGCCTTCACCTACTCCGAACCGGCAGGCTTCTTGCGACGCCGACGGCGGCGAGGCTTCTTGCCGCCACCTTCGCTACTGCCGGCGGGAGCATTGCGGCTCAGGGCTGCGCGTGACTCTTCGTCGACGGCCTGAAAATCCGTCCACCACTGTGCCAACTCCTGCAGCTCCTCGTCACCACTTTCGGCACGCAGCAGCAGGAAGTCGTAGGCGGCGCGAAAACGCGGCATCTCCAGCAGACGCGCAGCGCGTTTGCCGTTGCGGCGTGGCAGGCGCGCCTGCATCACCCAGATCTCGCGGGTCTGCAGGCTGAAGCGCTTGGGCAGGGCGACGTGGCGGATGGACTGGGCAATAACCATCTCGCCGGCCGACTGCAAGGCCTGGATCTCGCTCATGCCCTCGGCCTGCAGGACCTCAGCGCGGGCACGCACCGGCTCCCAGAGCAACACCGCAAACAGGAAGGCCGGCGTCACCGGCTTGCCCTCGGCAACGCGGGCATCGGTATTTTCCAGACCACGCAGCACCATCTGGTGCGGGAAGCCATTCTCCTCCTGCGCCAGGCAGGCCTCGGTCGAGGGGAACAGGTGGCGGAACAGGTCGTAGTGACGCAACAGCTCGAAGCTGGCCACGCCGTGGCCGGAAAGATACAGCTTGAGCATTTCCTCGTACAGGCGCGCCGACGGTACCGCCTCCAAGGTCTCACCCAGTCCGAAGATGGGCGCCTCGCTGTCCGGGTGGATACGGAAACCCAACTTGGCGGCAAAGCGTATCGCGCGCAACATGCGCACCGGGTCTTCACGGTAGCGCTGCTCGGCATCGCCAATAACGCGAAGCAGGCCGGCCTCGAGATCTTCCAACCCGTCGGTGAAATCCACCACGGAAAAGTCGCGGATGTCGTAATAGAGGGCGTTGATGGTGAAGTCGCGCCGCCAGGCATCCTCTTCCAGGGTGCCGTAGACATTGTCGCGCAGGATCATGCCGTCCCCGGAAGCACCCTCACCACCACCGTCATGGCTGCCGCGAAAGGTCGCCACTTCGATGATCTCGCGGCCAAAGTGCACATGCGCGAGGCGGAAGCGACGGCCGATGAGGCGGCAGTTGCGGAACAACGCCCGGACCTCGTCCGGATGCGCATCGGTGGCGATGTCGAAGTCTTTGGGTTCGCGGCCGAGCAGCAAGTCTCGTACACCACCACCGACAAGGTAGCTCTCAAAGCCTGCGGCCTTGAGGCGGTAGAGAACCTTCAACGCTGTCTCGGCAATATTGGCGCGAGTAATGATATGTTCGGGGCGGGGGACGATTCTGGGCGTCCCGTTTTGATGATCAGTTTTCAATTTTTATTGGTTTTTTCAGGCGTGTCGTCCGTTACACAGAAACGGCTTGAGCAATCAGTAAGGGCGCGTATAATACCATCCTTTTCGAGCAGCACGCACTTTTCCTCTACTGCCCGACGCGCTTGCCGCTCCCTTCGTCTAGTGGTTAGGACACTGGCCTCTCACGCCGGTAACAGGGGTTCGAATCCCCTAGGGAGCGCCATCTTTTCAATGAGTTACAAACAAAATAAGCGATTAGTACGGAAAACGTACGGAAATTTGGCGCTCGCACCAGCCACCCCTCGCACCGCCGATTTTTGATCCGCTGAATTTCACCCAGGCACACAAAAGCCCCGCTCAAGCGAGGCTGCTTGTCGTCACCGGTGGCCTGATCTAGGCGGCCACATGCTTGATTTTCTGATACTCGGGGCCGTGCTTGTTCTCCAGCTCCCACAGGTCAAGCGCCTGTTGCATCCCCAACCAGCTTTCCGGTGTGGTGTTCAGCAGCCGGGCAAGGCGCATGGCCATATCTGCGGAAAGGGCGCGTTTCTCGTGGACGACCTCTGACACGGTGAGCCGCGAGACGCCGGGCAAGCTCGGCTTGGCTCATGCCCAGCTCGGGCAGGATGTCTTCGCGCAGGATGGCGCCGGGGTGTGTGGGTTTGCGGGTTCTGGTAGCCATCAGTGGTAATCCTCCAAATTCACGTCGTAGGCGTTGCCCTGCCGAAAGGCAAAGGTGATCCGCCAGTTGCCGGTGACCGTCACGCTGTAGGTGCCTTTGCGCTTCCCGGTGAGTTCGTGGAATCGGTAGCCGGGCAAGTTCATATCGGCGGCTTCCACCGATGCATCCAGCCGATCCAGCAGACGGCCAATCCGCGCGGCGTGCTGTGTGGTGATGCCCCGCTTGCTCCCGGTCAGGAAAAAGCGCTCAAGGCCGTTTTGGCGAGGGTACAGGCGAGGAAGATGGGTTTGGCGAGGGTAATGAGGATGGATTCACTCCACCTCTTGATAGCACGGCAAGCGGGCGAGGCTGTTGCCCAGGGGCGGCCGCTGCTACGCTCGGGGCCTTCGATTCAACCGAGGGGCTTGGATATGGCAGGTGGCTGGGTGAGTGATGATGCAGTTGAGGTGGTGCAGCGGTTGCTACCGTGGGTGCCGGAACCGAGGGCCAAGGTGCCAAGGTGGCAGCCGAACGCTTTAGCACTCAAGCAGGCCGGGGAGCTGCCTTGCAGATCATGCAGGCTGCGCGTTGGGTGCAGGGATGAGTGCCTGGGGTTCAAAGATTACGTCGCAGATCGAAGGGCGCGATAAAAAAAACCACCGCACCCCAGGCCGAGGTCGATGGCATGTCCAGCATTTCGGGAAATTTACGGGCGCCGGCATTTACCCGGCAAGATCAGGATGAAACCATCACCCTCCAGTGATTGCCAACTGGGGCGCATTCGGGGTTGGAGCCCCCCAGGTGCGCCAGCCCGGTCAAACTACCGCTACGCCACTCCCTCACCAGCAGAGGGACCATGGTACTCACTGCCGATGACAGTGCTGGCATCGTGTGTCACCGGCTCGCTGTGCGCCTTGGTCTGCTGCGCGGTAGCAAAATCCACCACGGCATTGGCTGTACCTCGACTCACAACCACGCGGCAATAACGCTCGGTCGGCTCGATCTCCAGGGCCACCAGCTTGTTATCGTCCGTATCGGCCACACTAATCAATGTGGCCTTGATGTCAGCAGCATCGGACAGGTCAGACGCCGACCCATGTTGCGCCTTGATGGACGTTAAAGCGCCGGCCGTGATAGCGCCGAAGCCCACGATGAACGTCACCGCGTCGAATCCCTTCATGTCGATGATGCTGCCGTTGATATCACCGGTGCCTGCCGCTGTGGCATTGATAACTCGCGTCAGCTTTGCGGCCTTTGTTAAGTTTTCCATGATAAATCTCCTTTAAGTGGTCAGGCCAGCCATTACGCTGAAGTGGGAAGGTTGCATCAGGAGCATGTCAATGCGGACACGGGCACGAATGAAGCGCATGAACTGACTCGTGGCATTCCACGAGTCGCCATCCACATCGGTGACAGAGCCACTGTCCAGCACGTCGATGACCACGCCGCTTGTCCGCATACCAATCAGCATTTCAGAGAAGGCGCCGACGATGCCGTTATAGGCGCCGCTGCCATCATCGGCCAGACTGGTTGTGTGAAAACGCTGGAGCTGGCTCACCCACGGGGTCGGGAGCAATGGTGTCGAATCACCGCTGATCCCAGT
>JAJRWE010000249.1 GCA_024276955.1 Gammaproteobacteria bacterium | reverse complement strand
GATCAGCAACCGTGAATGGCAGCGGGTGAAAAAACTCGGCCGCAAGGTGGTCTCGGCCAAACGCTATGCCGAGGCGCAGATCAACCGCCAACAGGCCGAGGCCCGCGTGCTCGCCTATGGCATGAGCAAACCACAAGTAGCAGCCCTTCTGAGTACCGACGACCCTGCACAGGCCATCGGCCGCTTCGACCTCTATGCCCTGCAGAGCGGCACCGTGACCAGCGACGATTTCATCCTCGGTGAACTGATCGAACCGGGTCGCGTGCTGTTCGACATCAGTGACGAATCCGCCCTCTGGGTGGAGGCCCGCCTGACACCGGAGGATGCCCACCGCATCGATAAAAACGCCGGCGCCACCGTGCGCATCGGCAACACCACCCTGCGCGGCAAGGTGGTGCAGATCCATCACGCCATCGACGAAAAGACACGCACCCAGGCCGTGCGCATCGGCATCAAGAATCCCGGTGACCGCCTGCATCCCGGCATGTTTGTCGACGTGAGTCTCGACACGGAAAGTCAGGGCAAGGCCTTGGCCCTGCCGCTGGATGCAGTGGTGCGTAGCGCCGATGGTGACTGGCAGGTCTTCGTCGAGGAAGAACCCGGTCGCTTTGAGCCGAAAGAGGTCACGGTGCTGCGCAGCGTCGGCTAACAGCTGATCATCAGCGGTATCGCCCCCGGCACACGGGTGGTGACCGAAGGCGCCTTCTTCGTGCAATCGGAACTCGCCAAGGGCGGTTTCGACATCCATAACCATTAACAGGAGGCCGATATGTTAAATAAAATCATCGACCTCGGCGTCGAGAATCGCCTGCTGGTGATACTGGCCCTGTTGGCCAGCATCGTCGGTGGCATGCTCATTCTGCCCAAGCTCAATCTGGATGCCTTCCCCGACGTCACCAATGTGCAGGTGCAGATCAACACCGAGGCGCGCGGTCTGGCCTCAGAGGAGGTCGAGCAGCTCATCACCTTCCCCATCGAAGCGGTGATGTACGCCCTGCCGGACGTGGAAGAGGTGCGTTCCATTTCCAAGACCGGCCTGTCCGTAATCACCGTGGTGTTCAAGGAAGGCACAGACATCTATTTCGCCCGTCAGCTGGTGTTTGAGCGCCTGCAGGCGGCGCGCGAGCAAATCCCGGAGGGCATCGGCACACCCGAGATGGGACCCAACACCTCCGGTCTGGGCCAGGTATACCAGTACATCCTGCGCGCCGAGGATACGCAGAAATACGATGCCATCGCCCTGCGCAGCCTCAACGACTGGGTGGTGAAATTGCTGCTGATGCCGGTGGCTGGCGTCACCGATGTGCTCTCCTTCGGCGGCGAGGTTCGCCAGTACCAGGTGCAACTGAATCCGCAGAAGCTGCTGGCCTTCGGCCTGCACGGCGGCGACGTGGCCCGCGCCATCGAGGACAACAACCGCAACGCCGGCGGCTGGTACCTGAACCGCGGCGCCGAGCAGCTGGTAATTCGCGGCGTGGGCTGGGTGCGCAGCGGCGAGGACGGCCTGCGCGATATCGGCAACGTGCCATTAAAAGACGCGGACGGCATACCGGTACGCGTGCGCGACGTGGCCAACGTTACCTTCGGCCCGGAGATCCGCCAGGGCGCAGTGACCATGAGTCGTCGCGACGCCGACGGCAATCCCGAGCAGTTGGGCGAGGTGGTGGCTGGCATCGTGCTCAAGCGTATGGGCGCCAACACCAAGGCCACCATCGACGGCATCAAGGACCGCCTGCCAGCAATCCAGACCGCGCTGCCCGATGGCGTCACCCTGGAGCCTTTCTACGACCAGTCCGAGCTGGTGAGCCAGGCGGTAAAGACCGTCACCACCGCCTTGCTGCAGGCCTTTGTGCTGATCGTGGTGGTGCTAATGCTGTTCATGGTCAACCTGCGCGCCACCTTCCTGGTGCTAATCTCTATCCCCATCTCCATCGGCCTGGCGCTGATGGTCATGGCCCAGTGGGGCATCTCGGCCAATCTCATGTCGCTGGGCGGCCTGGCCATCGCCATCGGCATGATGGTGGACGGCTCGGTGGTGATCATGGAGCGCATCTTCAGCCATCTGTCCCACCCCGACCCCACCCATGAGGAAGAGGCCCGCCGGCTAGCCCCCGGCGACCCCGACCCCCGCTGGAGCACGCAGGACAGCAACGGCATCCCGCTGCGCATCCAGGAAGCCGCCCGCGAGGTGGGCCGGCCGGTGTTCTTCGCGGTGATGATCATCATCATCGTCTTCGCCCCCCTGTTCACCCTCGAAGGCGTGGAAGGCAAGCTGTTCCAGCCCATGGCCATCTCCATCGTGCTAGCCATGCTGGCCTCGCTGCTGGTGGCCCTGGTGGTGGTGCCGGCACTGGCCACCTATCTGTTCCGCCACGGCGTGAGGGAAAAGGAGAGTTTCATCCTGCGCCCACTGGCAGCTATCTACCGCTGGAGCCTGAGGGTGGCGATGAAACAACGCTGGCTGGTGGTCGGCACGGCGCTGGCGATGTTCGCCGGTGCCATCGCGCTGGTGCCACGACTGGGCACCGAGTTCGTGCCGGAGCTGGAGGAAGGCACCATGAACATTCGCGTCACCCTGGCACCCTCCTCCAGCCTGCAAACCTCGCTGGCGGTGGCGCAGAAGCTGGAACGGCAACTGATGACCTTCCCCGAGGTGCTGTACGTCTCCAGCCGCATCGGCCGTGCCGAGATCGGTGGTGACCCGGAGCCGGTATCCAACGTGGAGATCTTTGTCGGCCTCAAGCCAGTGCAGGCATGGACCACGGCACCGGACCGCATCGCCTTGCAGGCACTGATGGAAGAAAAAATGTCGCTGCACCCCGGCCTGCTGTTTTCTTTCTCACAGCCTATCGCCACGCGCGTCGATGAACTGTTGTCCGGTGTCAAGGCACAGCTCGCCATCAAGCTGTTCGGGCCCGACCTCGACGTGCTGGCGCAGAAGGGCAGCGAGATAGAGACCCTGGCCAAGGAGGTTCGGGGCACCCGCGACGTGGCCATGGAGCAGATCGAGGGCGAGGCCCAGCTGGTGGTGCGCCCGGACCGCGACACCCTGGCCCGCTACGGCATTCCCGTGGCACAGGTAATGGACCTGGTCAGTGATGCCATCGGCGGCGTCAGCGCCGGCCAGGTGATCAATGGCAACGAGCGCTACGACATCTACGTGCGTCTAGCCGAGCCCTACCGCGACGACGTGGCCGCCATCCGCAGCCTGATCCTGCAGGCTCCCAACGGCGCCTGGGTGAGACTAGGCGACGTGGCACAGGTGGCCATCGAATCCGGCCCGCCGCAGATCCGCCGCGACGACGTGCAGCGCCGGGTGGTCATCCAGTCCAACGTCGAGGGGCGCGACATGGGCGGCCTGGTGGCCGAACTGCAGCAGCGCATCGACAATGACATCGATCTACCGCCCGGCTACACGGTGGTGTTCGGCGGCCAGTTCGAGAACCAGCAGCGCGCCCAGGCACGGCTGATGATCGTCGTGCCACTGTCGCTGGGGCTGATCTTCCTGCTGCTGTACTTCGCCTTCAATTCCGTCGGCCAGGCCGCGCTGATCATGATTAATGTGCCGCTGGCGCTGATCGGCGGCATCGTCGCGCTGTACATCTCCGGGCAATACCTGTCGGTGCCCGGCTCTATCGGCTTCATCGCCCTGTTTGGCGTCGCGGTGCTCAACGGCGTGGTGATGGTCAACTCCATCAACATCCGTCACGAAGGCGGCATGCCGCTGGCGGAGGCCGTGTTCAGCGGCGCCTGCTCACGCCTGCGCCCGGTGTTGATGACCGCCGTCACCACCGCCCTGGGCCTGATCCCCATGCTGCTCGCCAGCGGCATCGGTTCCGAAGTCCAGCGCCCGCTGGCCACCGTGGTGGTCGGCGGCATCGTCTCATCGACCCTGCTGACGCTGTTCGTTCTGCCGGTGTTGTATGGGGTGTTTTCGCGGGGGAAGATGATGCAGTAAAAAACTATCGCGGGCATGGCCCGCTCCTACAAGATATCTTAAATCTCCTGTAGGAGCGGGCCATGCCCGCGATAAATTGCCCAACCCACTATGACCGACAAAACCCCCAACACCCTCACCTGCCGCATCGACGGCATGGACTGCCCCGACTGCGCCGCCAAGGTGGAAAAGGTCGCGGGCCGGCTGCCGGGCGTGACCGACCTGCGCGTGGACTTCACCGCCGGCAAACTGTCGGCCAAAGTGGCCTCGCCCGAGGCGGCGGACAAACTGCGCGACACGGTACAGTCACTAGGCTACAGCCTGCACGACGCCTCGCAGCCGGTCACCAGTGTGCTGCGGATAGAGGATCTGGATTGCTCCGAAGAAGTGTCACTGATCGAGAAGATGCTCGGCCATCTGCCAGGGCTGATGAGTCTCGACGCCAATCCCGTCACCCAGCGGCTGAGCGTGGTGCACGACCCCGAGCGGCTGCCCCTGGGTCAGATCATCGCCACCCTGGCCGAGGCGAAACTCACCGCAGTGCCCTTTGGCGAGACACGGGTCAAGGGAGGATTTTGGACGGAAAACGGCACGCTCGTCGCCATGCTGTCCGCCGCCGTGCTGGTCACGCTGGGACTGATCCTGCACCACATCCTCGGCGCGGACGCGTTGTGGGCAAAACTGGCCTTCGGCAGCGCCATCCTCACCGGCGGCTGGCCCATCGCCCGCAAGGCCCTGGCAGCGGCACGTCACGGCGCCATCGACATGAACGTGCTGATGAGTGTGGCGGTGATCGGCGCCCTGTTCATCGATGCCTGGGACGAAGGCGCCATGGTGGTGTTCCTGTTCTCCCTCGCCCAGTGGCTGGAGAACCGCTCCATGGACCGTGCCCGCAACGCGGTACGCGCATTGATGGAGCTGGCGCCGACGGTGGCGCGGGTCTTACGGGAGGGACACGAGGTCACGGTGCCGGTGGAACAGGTGCAGGTGGGCGAGATCATCCGCCTGCGCCCCGGTGACAAGGCACCGCTGGACGGCGAGGTGGTGGACGGCCAGTCGGCCCTCAATCAGGCCCCCATCACCGGCGAATCCCTGCCGGTGGAAAAGGCCCCGGGCGACACCGTATACGCCGGCTCCATCAACGGCCAGGGCAGCCTGGATGTACGCATCACCCATCTCGCCGCCGACACCACCCTGGCGCACATCATCCATCTCATCGAAGAGGCGCAGGCGGCACGTGCCCCGGCACGGGCCTTCATCGACCGCTTTGCGCGTGTTTACACCCCGGCGGTATTGGTGTTGGCAGGGCTTATCGCCGTGCTGCCACCGCTGCTGTTCGGCCAGGCCTTCGACGACTGGTTCTACCGCGCCCTGGTGCTGCTGGTGATCGCCTGCCCCTGCGCGCTGGTGATCTCCACCCCGGTGGCCATCGTCTCCGGCCTGGCGCGTGGCGCGCGCGCGGGGGTACTGATCAAGGGCGGCATGCACCTGGAAAATATCGGCCACCTGCGCGCCCTGGCCTTCGACAAGACCGGCACCCTCACCGAGGGCCGGCCCAGGGTACAGGACGTGGAACCCCTCGGCGATACGCCGCCGGCGCAACTGCTGCGCATCGCCGCCAGCCTGGAGGCCCGCTCCGAGCACCCGCTGGCACAGGCCATCCTCGAATATGCTGCCGAGGCCGGCGTCACGCCCAACGAAGTGAGCGACTTCCAGGCCCTCACCGGCCGCGGTGTCCAGGCCCGCATCGACGGCCGCTATTATCAGATGGGCAATCACCGTTTGTTCGAGGAAGGCGGCCTCTGCAGCCCCGCCGTGGAAGCCGTATTGGATCGCCGCGAGGCCGAGGGTAAGACCGTCATTATCCTCGGTGATACACAGCACGTGCTGGGCCTCATCAGCATCGCCGACCAGCCACGCGCCAACGCCCGTGAGACCATCACTCACCTGCGTGCCCTGGGCATCGAACACATCACCATGCTCACCGGTGACAACCGCGGCACGGCCCGCGCCATTGCCGAACACCTGGGTATCGACGAACCCCATGCCGAGCTGTTGCCCGCCGACAAAGTGGAGGCCATCAAGGCGCTGGTCGCACGCCATCAGCGAGTGGGCATGGTGGGCGACGGCGTCAACGATGCCCCGGCCATGGCCGCCGCCACCACCGGCATCGCCATGGGCGCCGCCGGCAGCGACGTGGCGCTGGAGACCGCCGACCTGGTACTGATGGGCGACGACCTCGCCCGCCTGCCCTTCGCCATCCGCCTGTCGCGCGCCAGCCTGCGTGTGATCCGCCAGAACATCGCCGTGGCCCTGGGCCTCAAGGCCATCTTTCTGGCCCTCGCCATCCCCGGCTATGCCACCCTGTGGATGGCGGTGTTCGCCGACATGGGCGCCAGCCTGCTGGTGATCGCCAACAGCCTGCGCCTGTTGCGGCTGCGGTAAGGCCTTCTAACCACAATGCCATTAAGCCTGACGTCCTGCCTATTGTAGGTTGGTGGTGAGCTTGCGAACCCCAACGAAATCAACAATGTTGGGGTTCCTGCGTCACCGCCAACCTACAAAATTATTTTCAGTCTCTGTGAACCTCTGTGGCGAAAATTCAATCCTGCCTTTCACCACAGAGATTCACAGAGCGTAAGAAAAACAGTATTCCGGGTAGCGCGCAGCACGGCAATCCTGCGCCTGGCTCACGGGTTTAATCAGGGCCAGTAAGTCTCTGTAATATCTAGTCTTTAGCCTTTCTGGCAAAGCGAACGAATTGACCCAAAGGCATCCAACCGATAGAATGTCGGGCTTTTCTCGCGGTCTTTCCGCGCCGGAATTCATGACCTGCGTCACAGCCGCAACAAACCACTGCCAGCAGCCATCAAGTATCGATATTACACACCGCTATTCATCCGCCACATCCCTGTTGTTCCTGTCTCACCGGAAGGTTCGCTGCCCGTCAAAAAATGGCAGCGAAAATGTGGAAACCTGCACTTTTCACAACCCTAGAGACCGATTGATCCAAACATGAGCGACCAAATCAGCACCCCCCGCAAGCCCACCGTACTGGTGATTCTCGATGGTTTCGGCCTCAGCCCCAGCAAGCAGAACAATGCCATCGCCCAGGCCGATACGCCAAACCTGGACCACTGGTTCGCCCACTACCCCAGCACCACCCTGAGTGCTTCCGGGCTGGCCGTGGGCCTGCCCGACGGGCAGATGGGTAATTCCGAGGTCGGCCACCTGACCCTGGGCTGCGGCCATGTGGTGCGCCAGGACATGGTGCGCATCGACGACAGTATTGCCAACGGTGAATTCTTCACCAACGCCCGCCTGCTCGTGGCACTGCAAAAGGCCGCGCAGGCCCAGCGTCCCGTGCACCTGCTGGGCCTGGTGTCCGACGGCGGCGTGCACAGCCACATCCGCCATCTCGAGGCCCTGATCCGCCTGTGCGGCCAACAGGACGTACGCCCCCTGCTGCACATGATCACCGACGGCCGTGACACCGCGCCTAAATCGGCGCTCGACTACCTGCAGCGTATCGAGCCCCTGCTGCGTGACAACGGCGGCGCCATCGCCTCGGTGACGGGACGCTTCTACGCCATGGACCGCGACCAGCGCTGGGAGCGCACCCAGCTGACCTGGCGCGCCCTGACCCGGGGTGACGGCGAACAGGCCAACAGCGCCGAGAGCGCCATCAAGGCGGCCTACATCGCCAGCGACACGGACGAATTCATCCACCCCACCCTGCTGCCAGCCTTCGAGGCGGTGCAGGGCGGTGACCAGCTGGTCTGTTTCAATTTCCGTAAGGACCGCCCCCGGCAGATGGTCGCCGCCTTCGGCAACGCCGACTTCGACGGCTTTGCCCGCGACGACGTGGCGCCCGCCGAGGTCACCTGCTTCATGCAGTACGACGCCCGCTTCGACATGCCCTACGCCTTCGAGCACGAGCACCCGGGAGTGACCCTCACCCGCACCATCGGCGAGGCCGGACTACGCCAGTTCCACTGCGCGGAGACGGAGAAATACGCCCACGTCACCTACTTCTTCAACGGCGGGCAGACCACCCCCTGCGAGGGTGAGACCCAGCAACTGGTGCCCTCACCGCCTGTCACCACCTATGACCAGCAGCCGGAGATGAGCGCCGCGCACGTGGCCGACACGGTGATCGAGGCCATCGACTCACACCAGTACGACTTCATCGTGGTGAATTTCGCCAATGGCGACATGGTGGGACACACCGCCGTGCGCGAGGCGGTGATCCAGGCCGTGGAGGCACTGGATCGCGAGGCCGGGCGGGTCATCGAGAGCGCCGTGGAGGCCGGCTACTCGGTGATCATCACCGCCGATCACGGCAATTGTGAGGAGATGATCGACCCCGTCACGCAGACACCGCATACCCAGCACACCACCTATCCGGTACCCTGTCTGGTCATCGACGAACAGCGCTGGGCACTGTCCTGCTCCGGCAGTATTGCCAATGTCGCGCCCACCGTGCTGCAGCTGATGGGCCTGGAGAAACCGGCGAAGATGACCGCCGGCTCACTGCTGCTAGAATCTTTTGACCGTGCAAGCCACAGCCCGGCACTCAAGGGGGTTGCCTGACATTTCAGGTACTTGATTAGATTTAATCTTTACTGGATTGATTTAAAACAATTTACAAAGAGAATAATTTATGAACTTCATTCCCCTGCGTAACAGCAAGCCGCACCCCAAACTGACCGAGCTGCCCCCCCTGGGCCTGGATGCCGACAGCATCGCCGAGGACTTCCGCCGCTACTTCAGCCACACCCTGGGGCGTGACCGGCACTGCCGCTCCACCCACTACCCCTACACCGCACTGGTCATGGCCCTGCGCGACCGCATCATGGAGCGCTGGAAAAACACCCGCTACGCCTACGAGGAGCAGGATAGCCGGCGCATGCACTACATGTCGCTGGAATTCCTCATGGGCCGGGCGCTGGGCAACGCCATGATCAACCTTGGCGTCACCGATGAGACTACCCAGGGGCTGTACAAACTGGGACTGGATCTGGAAGAGATTGCCGAGGCGGAACACGACGCCGGCCTCGGTAACGGCGGCCTGGGCCGTCTCGCCGCCTGCTTTCTCGACAGCTGCGCGACCCTGCAACTGCCGGTGCTGGGCTACGGCATCCGCTACGAATACGGCATGTTCCGGCAGAAGATCGAACACGGTTATCAGATCGAGGAACCGGATCACTGGCTGCGCGACGGCAACCCCTGGGAACTGGAACGCCCCGAATTCACCCAGCGTGTGCACTTCGGCGGCCGCAGCGAGCTCTATCAGGATGCCAACGGCATCACCCGTAACCGCTGGGTCGACACCCACGACGTGCTGGCGGTGCCCTACGACGTGCCCGTGCCCGGCTACCGCAACGGCACCGTCAACAGCCTGCGCCTGTGGAAGGCCGCCGCCACCGACGAATTCGATCTGGGCGAATTCAACGCCGGCAGCTACCCCGAATCCGTCGCCGCCAAGAACGCCGCCGAGCACATCACCATGGTGCTCTACCCCAACGACAGCAGCGAAAACGGCAAGGAGCTGCGCCTTCGCCAGCAGTACTTCCTCGCCTCCGCCAGCCTCAAGGACACCTTGCGCCGCTGGGCCCGCGAGCATGACAATGACTTCAGTCAGTTCGCCGCCAAGAACTGCTTCCAGCTTAACGACACCCATCCTACCTGCGCCATCGCCGAGCTGATGCGCCTGCTGCTTGATGAGCACAAACTGGGTTGGAACGAGGCCTGGGACATCGTTACCCGCACCATGGCCTACACCAACCACACCCTGCTGCCCGAGGCGCTGGAGAAATGGTCGGTGCGCCTGTTCGAAAATCTGCTACCGCGTCTGCTGGAGATCATCTACGAGATCAACGCCCGCTTCCTCGGCAGCGTCGCCTGCCGCTGGCCCGGCGACACCGACCGCCTGCGTCGCATGTCCATCATCGAGGAAGGCCCGGAGCCCCAAGTGCGCATGGCCTACCTGGCCATCGTCGGCAGTTACTCGATCAACGGCGTCGCCGAACTGCATTCCAAGCTGCTGCAGGAAGGCCTGTTCCGCGACTTCTGGGAACTGTGGCCGCACAAGTTCAACAACAAGACCAACGGCGTCACCCAGCGCCGCTGGATGGCCTGGTGCAACCCCGACATGAGCACGCTGATCAGCAAGACCATCGGTGAAGACTGGGTCACCGACCTGCCGCAGCTCGCCAAACTCGCCCCCCTCGCAGACGACGCGGACTTCCGCCGGCAGTGGCGTAAAATCAAACAGACCAACAAGGCGCGCCTGGCGGAACTGGTCGAAACCGACCGTGGCGTGAAATTCAACACCGACGCCCTGTTCGACGTACAGGTCAAGCGCATCCACGAATACAAGCGCCAACTGCTCAACCTGCTGCACGTCATCCATTTGTACGACCGCATCAAGCGCGGCGACAGCGACAACTGGACCCCACGCTGCGTGCTCATCGGTGGCAAAGCCGCACCCGGTTATGCGATGGCCAAGCTGACCATCAAACTGACCAACAACATCGCCTTCATGGTCAACAATGACCCCATGGTAGGTGACAAATTGAAGTTAGCTTTTCTGCCCAACTATCGCGTCACGGCGATGGAGATCATCGCCCCCGGCACCGACCTGTCCGAACAGATCTCCACCGCCGGCAAAGAGGCCTCCGGTACCGGCAACATGAAATTCATGATGAACGGTGCCATCACCATCGGCACCCTGGACGGCGCCAATATCGAGATCCGCGAGGAGGCCGGTGACGACAACTTCTTCCTGTTTGGCCTCACCGCCGGCGAGGTTGAGGAAGCACGGCAGAACTACGATCCCAACGCCATTATCAATGGCGATGAAAACCTGAAGCGCGTCATGCAGCTGCTGGAAAGCGCCCACTTCAACCAGTTCGAGCCAGGGCTGTTCGACCCCATCATCAACGCCATCCGCAGCCCCTTCGACCCATGGCTGGTCGCCGCCGACTTCAGCAGTTTCGTCGCAGCCCAGCAGCAGGCCGCCGAGGCCTACCGCGACGAAGAACGCTGGACACGTATGAGCATCCTCAACACCGCCGCCAGCGGCAAGTTCTCCACCGACCGCACCATGCAGGAATACAACGCCGAGATCTGGAAACTGAAGCCGGTGCCCGCCCTGCCGGTGGAATAACCAAGACAATCCCACGGGAGCAAGGAAGCCCCCAGGTAACGGTAGGAGCGGGCCATGCCCGCGATGGGTGGGTGGGAAAACAATAAACTTGTGGGAGCGGCTTCAGCCGCGAATGAATCTAGCTTTTATTCGCGGCTGAAGCCGCTCCCACAATATTCGAAATAACAATCTCGGCGGTTTGAAAGGGTATACCATCGCGGGCGACAAAGGAGACAACTTATCTGATCATGTCAAAATCACCCCTATCGGGGAAAAATTTGTAAATCTTCGAGAGTCTTACGTCGTTAAAGGCGAAAAGAAAGATATCTTCTAACAAATAAGAGCAGAACCCCAAGGGATCAAGAGCAAAGATGGGGTAAGCTATAGGCATGACTGATACGACCTTTGACACGACAAACCACAACGCCGATCCTGCCGAGATCGCCAAGTTCGAGGCCCTGGCCTCTCGCTGGTGGGATCCGCAAAGTGAATTCAAACCCCTGCACGAAATCAATCCGCTGCGCCTCGACTACATCGAGCGCCATGCCGGCGGGCTGGACGGCAAACAGGTGCTGGACGTGGGCTGCGGCGGCGGCATTCTCTCCGAGAGCATGGCCACCCTCGGCGCACAGGTGACCGGCATCGACATGGGCGAGGCGCCGCTGTCGGTGGCGCGTCTGCACGGACTGGAATCCGGCATTGAGGTAGACTATCAGCGAACGACTGCGGAGGCCTTCGCCGAACAGCACCCGGGCCGCTTCGATGTGGTCACCTGCATGGAAATGCTGGAGCACGTGCCGGATCCCGCCTCGGTGATCCGTGCCTGCCACACGCTGGTAAAGCCCGATGGCGTAGTGTTCTTCTCCACCATCAACCGTAATCCCAAGGCCTATCTGTTGGCCATCATCGGTGCCGAGTACCTGCTGCGCATGCTACCCCGAGGCACCCACGACTACGACAAGTTCATCCGCCCCTCGGAGCTGGAAAGCTGGGCACGCCACGCCGGGCTGAAGATGCGTGACCTCACCGGCATGAGCTACAATCCGCTCAGCAAACAGTACTCGCTGGGACGGGATCTGGCCGTCAACTACCTGGCCTGCTGCACTCGCGATGAGGCCTGACCTCGTAGGGTGGGCATTGCCCACCGGGTGTGGTTGGCTGCGTGTCGTTGCTGGGCACTGCCCACTCGACATTCGTTGGTGACGTCCTTCCCGCCCATCAAGGCGGTGCTATTCGACCTCGATGGCACCCTGGCCGATACCGCCCCGGATCTGGCCTATGCCCTCAACGGCGTACTCGCCGAACAAGGCCGGGCGCCGCTGCCGCTGGACGTCATTCGCCCCGCCGCCTCACATGGCGGCATCGCCCTGATTCGCTGCGGCTTTGGCGAAGCGCATCCCGAGGAAGAGGCCCTGCGGTTGCGCCTGCTGGACATTTACCAGGCCAATATCGCCCGCGAAACGCGCCTGTTCCCCGGCATGGCGGAGGTGTTGGCCGAGATCGAGGCGCGCGGCCTCAACTGGGGCGTGGTCACCAACAAGCCCACCTGGCTCACCGAGCCGCTACTGGATGCGCTGGGGCTCAGCCAGCGCGCCGCCTGCATCGTCAGTGGTGATACCTGCGAACAGCGCAAGCCGCATCCACAGCCCATCCTGCACGCCTGCCGGCAGGCCGGTGCCGAGGCACGGAAATGCCTGTACGTGGGCGACGCCGAACGCGACATCGAGGCCGGCCGGCGCGCCGGCGCCCATACCCTCGCGGCCCTGTTCGGCTACATCGGTGAAGACGACCGCCCGCAGGACTGGGGGGCGGATGCGCTTATTGAGCAACCGAGAGAAATCCTCGCCTGGCTTGAGTCCCGGTAGGAGCGGGCCATGCCCGCGATGAAGTCTACCCGGCAAGGAAAACCAGCCATAAACTGTGGGAGCGGCTTCAGCCGCGAAAAAGAGTCGCTTTATCCTTCGCGGCTGAAGCCGCTCCCACAGTTTCATAACAACACTATCGGTAACGAAAGCAAAAATATCGCGGGCATGGCCCGCTCCTACAAACCGTGCCCGCCGGATGTGTGACAACGCAGAACAATGTCACAAGCAATATGCATTTTCTCTGTGATCTCCGTGCCTCTGTGGTGAATCACCTCCCGCCGACGTTGCGCACAACAATCCGTGTCCCGCTCCGCGATTCCGATTAGAATAGGTCGATGGACTCTCTCATCTCGCTCATCACCCTGATCCTCATCGCCCTGCTCGCCGCCATCGTCGGTGGCTGGGTGGTCTATCTACGCCTGCACAAGCGTATCAGCAGCCTGGCGGAAAGAAATACTGAACTTAGCGTCAAACTGGAAATAGGGCGTAAGTCCTACGAGGACAAACTGGAAACCCTGAAACAGGCCACTGAACAGCAGCGCGAGCAACTGAAAGAGAGCTTCAGCCACCTCTCCAGCCAGGCACTGAAACACAACAATGAGGAATTTCTGAAACTGGCGCAGGAAAACCTACAGCGGTTTCAGTCGCAGGCCAAGGGTGAACTCAGCCAGCGCGAGCAGGCCATCGAGACGCTGGTCAAACCCATCCGCGAGGCACTGGAAAAGACCGAGAAACAGATCCGTGAAATGGAGCAGGAGCGCAAGCAGGCCTATGGCGCCCTCACCCAGCACCTCGAAACCATGACCCAGACCCAGCAGGCGCTGCAGGGCGAGACACGCAATCTGGTGCAGGCCCTGCGCCGACCCGAGGTGCGCGGCCAGTGGGGTGAAATGACCCTCAAGCGACTCGCCGAGCTGGCCGGCATGGTGGAACACTGCGACTTCTTCGAGCAGGAACACACCAACACCGAAGACGGTGCCCTGCGCCCCGACATGATCGTGCGCATGCCCGGTGGGCGCGAGGTGGTGGTGGATGTCAAAACCCCGCTGGACGCCTATCTCTCCGCGGTGGAGGCCACGGACGACAGCGAGCGCGATGCACAGCTGCAGCGCCACACCCGCAATGTGCGCAAGCGCGTACAGGAACTGGCCAGCAAGGCCTATTGGAAGCAGTTCAAGGATTCACCAGATTTCGTCGTGCTATTCATCCCCGGCGACCAGTTCCTCAGCGCCGCACTGGATCAGGATCACGCCCTGCTGGAGGACGCCATGCAGCAGAAGGTGATCCTCGCCACCCCCACCAGTTTCGTCGCCCTGCTGCGCGCCGTGGCCTACGGCTGGCGGCAGGAGTCACTGGCGGAAAATGCGGAGCAGATTCGCCAGGTGGGAGAAGAGCTGTATGGCCGGTTGGGCACCTTCGCCGACCATCTGGGCAAGATGGGCAAGAGCCTCAACAGCTCGGTGCAGCACTACAACAAGGCAGTGGCGTCCTTCGACAGCCGCGTGTTGCCCAGTGCGCGCAAGTTCAGCGACATGGGTATTAGCGCAAAAAAGATCATCGACAAGACCGAGCAGATCGAGTCGAGTACCCGTGACGTGGCGCCCGTGGAGGAAAAAGACGACTGACAGCCGTCAGTCGTCGAGCGAATCCCGCGCTGCCTTTTTGGCATCCTGCTGGTACTCTTTCAATGTGATATTGCCGGGTTCAGCGCTCCTGTGGTGTTTCGCTGCAAGGCGCAGTGTGCGGGTAATGGTTTGTTCCATTGCCAAACACTGCAACGCCGCAGCGGGTCACCTCAGGAGCGCCCGAAGGGTTGGTCTGTCAGCATCCATGGCGGCGTTGCGTCTCTTGCAAAGGACTAAGGCCATTTGCTGCGGGACGCGCCTCGCCTAAAAGCGCCTACTGTTGGTGCCATGAATGCTGACAGACCAACTGAACCCGGCAATATCACATTGAAATAGTACGGACATCAGCCGCAACGTCCTTCGCCTTCTCCGTCAGCGCCGGCGCCTCGAAAGGATTCGACCAGATGGGCTGATCGTAGCCGATGTTGACGCCGGCCCAGAGGCCGACCAGCAGGCCGATGGTCAGTCCCATGATGAGTTTCTTAATGCCGAACATGGCTATCTCGCTTGTTTGTTGGTGAGCAGGTCGGTGAACAGTCGGCGACGCCGCCGATACAGGCCACGAAAGACTATAT
>JAJRWE010000004.1 GCA_024276955.1 Gammaproteobacteria bacterium | reverse complement strand
TCTTCGCTGACATTGACCCGGTAGCGACGCTTCAAGGCACGGAAAATCCAGCAACAGCTCTCATATTCAAAACCGGCGACGCTCTCCAGCAACACGGAATCCTGCAGCGAATATCGCTGCCGGCCCAACACGCTGAGGCCTTTCCAGAGCGGCCACATCAGGGAGATGTCGGACTGTTCGAGCCGATCACGCTCGAAGCGGTAACCCAGGTTCAGGGCGCTGCGCGGACCCGGGTGATAACGCACGCTGGCATTACCGCGCGCCGTCTCGCTTTCCAGTGCATCCCATTCCAGACTCAGGCGGCTGCTGACCGAGGTTGTCCAGTGAGTACTCACTTCGCCCAGCCAGTTTGAGGCCAGCTGTGTTTCCACGGCCCTGCCGGGCAGGGTGACTTCGCGGTCACTGAAATAGAAGATACGACCCAGCGAGGCACTGGCAAGTTCCCGCCCGCCCTCATCCAGGAAACGGCTGGTCAGTACCGCGCTCAGTTGATTGGCGTCATTCACACGGTCGGCACCGTTGAAACGGTTGTCGCGAAACATCTGGCCAATACTGAGCAGCGGCTGACTGCTGTCGAAAACCCGTGACACGCCGTTCTCATCGACGATCAGTTCGGACTGATCCACGTAGGGCACGTAAAGATAGAACAGGCGTGACTCCAGGGTCTGCAGGGTAGCGCGGCCACCACCGCCCAGATTACGCTCGAAGAACAGACCGGAATCCAGACTGAACAGGGGCAGGTTGCGCACCGGGCTTGCGTCGCTGTCCGGCGCACTGCGCTGCAGGGAATAGCGGGTGTGGCGAAAACCCAGCCGCGGCGTCAGGAAGGCCGCGGCCGATTCCATGGGCAGGGAAATCGACGGCTGGATGTCGATGCGGTTACCAATGACACCGGCATCACGGTCGAAACGCACCAGTTCGGTGCGGGCGTCCAATTCAAGCCCAGCACCGATGCGCAGGGTCGACATGTCCAGCTTGATCTGCGGCAGACGGGCGTAGGGGCGTGAGGTGAACGGGCGCGATAGATCCAGTGTCTGATACTTCTGCACCATCACATTGGCACCCCAGTAGGTATCGCGATAACTCACATCGGCGCGACTTTCCAGGTGGGTGATACTGGTGACATTGAGCTGGTTGCCGAAGTCATTGAGGTATTCACCGTCTGACACCTCCTGATAGCGCAGGCTGGTACGCCATCCGGGTGCAGGATCACCGAGGTGATTGAACGCAATAGCGCTGCGGTCTTTACCGAAGACCTTGTCACCGGGCAGATAGGCCAGCGTGATATCGCCACGGCTGCGGGCATTGAGATAGCGGAATTCGCCGTCCCACAGCACACCGCGGCTGCTCATGTATTTGGGTGTCAGGGTGGCATCCTTGTCCGGGGCGATATTGAAATACCAGGGCAGGCTGAACTCAGTGCCGGAGCGCGATGATTCGCCGATGGTGGGAATCAAAAAACCCGTCTTGCGCCCCGCCAGTGGGAAACTCAGGTAGGGGCTGTAAAACACCGGCACACCCAGCAGTTCCAGCCGCGCATGATGGGCGATGCCCACATTCTCGGCCTGATCCAGCTGCAGGTGGGCGGCCTTCAGGCGCCAAAATTCATGGCCCTCGTCACAGGTGGTGAACAGGGTGCTTTGCAGACGCATCTGCTCAGGACCTTCGATATACAACGTCTCGGCCCGGCCGCGCAGGTGTCTGTCCAACAACCAGAAACTTGCCCCGTCGATCTCGCCCGTCTCACTGCCCAAGGCCATATCGGCCTGGCTGCCAAACAGGAGTCGCTCGCCGCTACGGTAACGTACCTTTCCTTGCGCCTGCGCCGTTTCGCCCTCGCTATCATAGGTGATCTGTTCGGCAAACAGATTCTGTCCACCACGCTGTCCCAGTACATTTCCCCAAAGGCGGTAACGGCCGTCCTCGGCTTCGGCAAAGTCGGCGCTGAAGTGCAGATTGTCATCCGCCGGGGCCTGCGGCAGCACGGCAAAGCGAGGTGTCGGAAGACAGTAGCGCCACTTTCCTGCCTCGCCGGCCGCCATCGCGGGAGACAGACCGGGTAGCAGGTTTGCCATAGCCAGCAGGATAACGGCAAGGGGCCGACAGGCCGTTTGGTGACAGGGGGTCACGCGCGGGACAATCCGCAAGACAGGCAGAATTCGGCACAGATAATCATGCCGCGTATGTTAACCCGGATGTGGGGGGATGAGGACTGAGGACTGAGAAACGTAGCCTGGGTTGAGCCTGCGAAACCCGGGGAGATGGCACGACAAACTCCCGGGTTTCGCTACGCTCAACCCAGGCTACTTGCTGGCCACTTAGTCCTCAGTCCTAATTATTTGAATACCCGTACGATGGACTGCCCAACGTCTTTTCTGGAGACGGTCGTCTGCAGCCGGCCAAATTCCTGGTCGGAAAAGCACAGCGGCGTATCCTTCCAGGCCTGTGGCGACAGGTAGATACCCATTTCTTTTTCCGGACTGAAACCAAACTTATAGTCTTCCGGCATCAGTAGTTCCTGGCCCGTGTCGCAGTCACCGCGACGAACCGCCAGCCGTTTCATCACGTCGCTGCGCAGGGAATGACCCTGGTTGTCCTGAAAGCGCACGTGCACCAGCTGGTAGTGCGACATTTTCTGCGCCGACATCACCATCACCAGCCGCTCACTGCCAGCCTGCGCGGGCGATAGCAACGCCATGGCGGCAAGTGCCAGGGCAAGACCGGACACGCTGTGGATACTTTTCATCATTCACCTCCCTGCCAATACTTTGCATCAGTTATCGGAAAATTTCGTACTAATCCCGTGAAGATTAAGCAAGAATATGACTATCGCCATGACATAGATCAAGTCAGTAAATTATTTTCCAATACAAAAGCTGGAGAAAATCTCCCCCAGCAGGTCATCGGCACTGAATTTACCGGTGATTTCACCCAGGGCCTGCTGTGCCTGTCGCAGCTCTTCGGCCAGCAGCTCACCGGCCGCTGCCTCGTGCAGCTGGGTACTACCGCGTGACAGGTGTTCGCTGGCGCGCGCCAGGGCATCGAGATGACGGCGTCGGGCCATGAACTGACCCTCGCCACCAGGCTGGTAGCCAGCACAGGCCTTGAGATGACGGCGCAGCTCGTCGAGTCCGGCGCCGCTGCGGGCCGACAGCCACAGTTCAATACCCTGTGCCGTTTCGCGTCGATGGGGCAGCTCGCCACTGAGATCGATCTTGGTCCACAGACGGGTCAACGGCGGGCCGGCGGCGGTCAGGCGGGCATACAGTTCACGGTCGTCGTCATTGCCGTCGGCGGTATGCAGCAGCAGGATGTGATCGGCGGATTCAATCTCCGCCCAGGCACGGCGCACGCCTTCCTGTTCCACGGCGTCGGCGGATTCGCGCAGGCCGGCGGTATCGATGATGTGCAGGGGCAGGCCGTCGATGGCGATCTGTTCGCGCAATACGTCGCGGGTGGTGCCGGGAATCTCCGTGACGATGGCGCTTTCACGCCCGGAGAGGGCGTTCAGCAGGGTGGACTTGCCGGCATTGGGACGGCCAGCGATGACCACGTGGATGCCTTCACGCAGTAGATTGCCCTGACGGGCCTGGGCCTGGGTCTCATTGAGGCGTTGCTGCACCGCAGCCAGTCGTGCGGCCACGGCGCCATCGCCAAGAAAGTCGATCTCTTCCTCGGGGAAGTCGATGGCGGATTCCACGTACACGCGCAGTTCGGTGAGCGCTTCGACCAACTCGTGCACCCGCTGCGAGAACGCACCCTGCAGGGAGCGCACCGCCAGCCGCGCGGCCTGCACGGAGGCGCTGTCGATGAGGTCCGCCACCGCCTCGGCCTGGACCAGATCCATCTTGTCGTTGAGGTAGGCGCGCTCAGAGAATTCACCCGGACGGGCGGCGCGCGCGCCCAGCGCCAGGCAACGGCCGAGCAGCAGATCCATCACCACCGGGCCGCCATGGCCGTGCAGTTCAAGCACGTCTTCGCCGGTAAAGGAATGGGGGTTGGGGAAATACAGGGCGAGGCCGGTGTCCAGCACCGTGCCGTCGGTATCGCGAAAGGGCAGATATTCAGCCATCCGCGGCGGCGGCAGATGGCCCAGCAGGGCCTCGGCGATCTTTGCCACGGTTGGGCCGGAGACCCGCACGATGCCCACGCCCCCCCGTCCGGGGGGGGTGGCCAGTGCGGCGATGGTGTCGGCGGTGGCCTCTGACCCGCTCACGGCCGCGCTGCAATCAGGTCTTGCTGGCCGCCTGCGCCTCGATCTGCCGGGTGATGTACCACTGCTGGGAAATGGACAACAGGTTGTTGACCACCCAATACAGCACCAGACCCGACGGGAAGAAGGCAAAGAAAGCCGTGAAGATCAGCGGCAGGAAGGACATGATCTTCTGCTGAATGGGGTCCATGGGTGGCGGATTCAGCTTCTGCTGAATGAACATACTCAGGCCCATGATGACCGGCAAGACGTAGTAGGGATCCTTGGTCGATAGATCCTGAATCCACAGCATAAACGGCGCCTGACGCAGTTCAACGCTCTCCAGCAACACCCAATAAAGAGCGATGAACACGGGGATCTGCACCAGCATGGGCAAACAACCACCGAGCGGATTGATCTTCTCCTTCTTGTAGATATCCATCATCGCCTTACTGAGCTTCTGACGGTCGTCGCCGTAGCGTTCCTTCAGTTCCTTCATTCTGGGTGCGAACTGACGCATCTTCGCCATGCTGCGATAGCTGGCCTGCGACAGCTTGTAGAACAGCAGCTTGATCACCAGAGTCACCAGGATGATCGCCAGGCCCCAGTTGCCGACCAGCGTATGGATGTGATCCAACAACCAGAACACCGGCTTGGCAAGGATATCCAGCACACCATAATCCACGGACAGGCGTAGGTTGGGGGCGATCTTTTCCAGACGTGACTGCACCTTGGGACCCACGAACAAGCGGCTGTGGAAATGCGCCGTTTCGCCGGCATTCACGGTCTGTTCCGCACCGGAGAGTCCGATCAAATAACGGCCATCGGCCAGCGCCTTGGTGTAGAAGTGGTTAGGCGCATCGGCATCGGGAATCCAGGCGCTGAAGAAATAGTGCTGCAACATGGCGACCCAGCCGCCCTTGCTGTAACTCTGTTCGGGCTTCCAGCTGGTCATATCATCGAACTGGATCTTCTCGTAGGGATCCCATTCGCTGGACACCACACCACCCATGAAGGTGTAGATGAAAGTGGATTGGCCACGCTCGGCAACCTTGGTGCGCTGCAACTGCTCATAGGCACGGCCCTTCCAGGGTTTGTCGGCGCTGGTGACCTCGAAGTCCACATCAATAACGTAGCTGTCGCGGCGGAAGGTGAAGGTCTTGACCACGCTGACGCCGTCCTCGCTCTGCCAGCTCATGCGCACCTTGAGGCTGTCCACGCCCTCATGGAGGCGGTATTCCGTCTGCTCTGCCTGATACAAGGCGTGGTGATCCGGGGCAGAAACACCGCTGCCAACCAGGCCGGACTGGGCGATGAACAGGTTGGGCAGGCGATTGTCCAGCAGCTGCACCGGTTCAGGGTCGTCCAGCGTCCAGGGATAGGCCAGCAGCGCCGCACGACTCACCTCGCCACCAGCGGTGTTGATTTCCACCCGCAGCACATCGGTCTCTACCAGAATATACTGACCGGCAGTCGCCACTGGCGCTGCCGAGGATTCAGCCACAGCAGGACTTGCGGCGGGCAGGGCAGTCGGCCCGTCCGAGGGCGGCATCGGCGCCACCGAAGGCGCACTGGGATCCGCAGAGGTCTGTGCCGTCTGTGGTGCCTCGGGGGCCGGGGCATTCTGTTCCTGCCAGGCACTAAACAGCAGCATCAATACGAGAGAGAGTGCAACAAAAAGTAATAAACGCTGGTTATCCATGATGATTCAGTCTTTCTTTTCCGGGACAGGGTCAAAGCCGCCTTCGTGCCAGGGGTGACAGCGGCACAGCCTTTTCACCGCCATTGAGCCACCCCGCATAACGCCATGACGTTCCAGTGCCATCTGCGCATAGGAAGAGCAACTTGGGTGATAGCGGCAATGAGGACCCAATAGTGGGCTGAGCAGGTAGCGGTAAGCCTGGATCAGGAGGATGAGGAGTTGGCGCATCTTTTTACCAATCGGCGCCAATGGCGATTCAGGGAATGCAGCAGGCTTGGGTTGCTTGAGTCGTGGGTGGCATTGCGGCTGAGCACCACGATGTCCAGGCCGGCCAGCTGTTGCCGGTGACGACGAAAACTCTCGCGCACCAGACGCTTGACACGATTTCTTCCAACGGCGGTCTTGATGTTGCGCTTGCTGATGGCAAGCCCGAGGCGTGGGTAGTCACGACCATTGGGCGTTGCCAGCACGAGCAGGCACTCATCCACGGATTTGCACCGGGTATCATTGAAGACGCGCTGGAAATCTCCCCGACTCAGCAATCTCAGCTGGCGGGGAAACCCCTGGGACTTGGCAGACTCTGCGATCAGTTCAGAGAGCTGATCCGGGACTGCCGGCCACGATTTTCCCTGACTCAGGCACTCAGTCTCTTGCGGCCCTTGGAGCGGCGCGCGCTGATAATCTTACGGCCGGCCTTGGTGCTCATGCGGGCACGAAAACCGTGGGTGCGCTTGCGGCGAATAGTGCTGGGTTGAAAGGTACGTTTCATGGCCTTTTCCGTGTGTTGGTCCGGGCGGATCATCCGCCGGTGAATTCATTAAAAAGCGGCGCAGAATACTGCATCAGGCCCTGATTTGTCAAGCCTTATCCCCACTTCAAGTGTTTATCCAGAGGTGTGGATAACTTGATTCCAGCGGTATAAACTTCCGTGCTTACGCGCCTGCCTTCCGGCGCCTTTAATCTTTGGGGAATTTCCGTGAGTCTCAGGCCATGAGCACCTGGCAGCAATGTCTTGACTATCTCGAGGGAGAATTATCCCCGCAGCAGTTCAACACCTGGATTCGTCCATTGCAGGTGGTTGAGGATGAAAAAACCTTGCGCCTGCTGGCGCCCAACCGATTTGTTGCCGACTGGGTATCCGACCGGTTTCTTACCCAGATTCAGGGTTTCATCTGCCAACAGAATGAAAATGCCGGCTTCGAGGTCATCCTCGAAATCGGTGGCTCCTCGCCGGAAATAGGCCGCGGCCCCAAGGCCGATCCGGCTGCGGGCAGCGCAGGCAGAAAGCGCACACACACTACCACGGTCGTCCACAACAGTGGCCTCAATCCGGATGCCACCTTCGAAAATTTTGTTGAAGGTAAATCCAATCAGCTGGCACGCGCCGCCTCGTTCCAGATCGGCGAAAACCCCGGTGGCGCCTACAACCCACTGTTCATCTATGGCGGGGTCGGCCTGGGAAAGACCCACCTGATGCACGCCGTCGGCAACCTCATCGTCGCACAAAACCCCGGCGCCAAGGTGGTCTACCTGCATTCGGAGCGCTTCGTACAGGATATGGTCAAGGCCCTGCAACACAACGCCATCGACGAATTCAAGCGGTACTACCGTTCGGTCAACGCCCTGCTGATCGACGACATTCAGTTCTTCGCCGGCAAGGAGCGTTCACAGGAAGAATTTTTCCACACCTTCAATGCCTTGCTGGAAGGCCAGCAGCAAATCATCCTCACCTGTGACCGCTACCCGAAAGAGGTTTCAGGTTTGGAGGAACGATTAAAGTCCCGCTTTGGTTGGGGACTGACCGTCGCCATCGAACCACCAGAACTGGAAACCCGTGTCGCCATACTCATGAGCAAGGCCGTGCAGCTGAAAGTCAACCTGCCCCAGGACGTCGCCTTTTTCATTGCCAAGCGAATCCGCTCAAACATACGTGAACTGGAGGGTGCCCTGCGGCGCGTTTCTGCCAACGCACGTTTTACCGGACAGACAATTACCGTTGATTTCACCAAGGATGCCCTGAAAGATCTGATTGCCCTGCAGGAAAAGCTGGTTACCATCGAGAATATTCAGGAGACAGTGGCGGAATATTATAAGATCCGGGTATCCGAGCTGCTGTCGAAAAGACGAAATCGTTCCATTGCACGTCCACGACAGATCGCCATGGCCCTCTCCAAGGAGCTGACAAACCACAGCCTGCCGGAAATCGGCGATGCCTTCGGTGGCCGTGATCACACCACGGTGCTGCACGCCTGCCGTAAGATCAAAGAACTCAAGATCAGCGAAGTTAGAATTATGGAAGATTATTCGAATTTAGTCAGAACCCTGTCAAGTTGATGGGGATAAACTGTGGATAAGCTAATAATTAATGGAATATGCCCATGTGTTCACATTTTATCCACAGCTTGTACAGCACATTCAAGCGGCTTT
>JAJRWE010000248.1 GCA_024276955.1 Gammaproteobacteria bacterium | reverse complement strand
TCAATCTCGTTAAGGGAATCAATCAAAAGGACTTGTCGGATTTCGCTGCGGCCTCTGGGGAGGGCGTCGTCGCCCTCGACCCTGCCGGCTGCCTGCTGGACATGAACCCGGAGGCCGAGCGCATCCTGGGCTGGACGGCGGCCGAGCTGAAAGGCAGGGACTTCTTCGCCGAAACCCATCTCAAGTTCACCGACATCCGCACCCTGGGTTCCGCGCCGTGCCCGGCGCTGAACAGCGTCAACTGTTCGCATCTCAATATCAACACCCGCCTGCAGCATCGCAACGGCACGTCGCTGGATGTGAGCTTTATGCTCTCTCCCCTGTTCGACGCCGGTCGTGTGGTGGGCAAGCTGTTCGTGTTCCGTGAGCAGGGTGATGCGCAGAGTGGTACCGGCACGGAGGCGGTGCTGGTGGCTGCGTCGGCCAGCCTCATCATCAGGCTGGACGCCGACGGACAGGTGCAGTTCTGCAACCATCCCGGCGACTGGCTGTTTGGTGACGAGCCCACCGCCGATTTTATTCCTGAAGCCATTGTCACCTTGCTACGCGAGTGTCCGAACCAGCTGGATCAGCAGACCCTGCTCGACCGCCGCTGGAGCCAACATGGGGAACGAGAAGTCTGTGTGTCGTGGTCCGTCTCGGTGCTGCGTGATGCCGGTGGTGCCGTGAATGGCGCGGTGTGCGTCGGCACCGATTGTACCGACCACGATCTCTATGAAAGAACCCAGCGCCAGCAACGCCGTATGACACAGGCGGTGTTTGAGCATATCAATGACGGTGTGATCGCGGTGGATGGCGAGGGGCGGGTGGAATACCTGAACCCGGTGGCCGAGCACCTTACCGGCTGGTCATTTGATGAAGCCGAGGGGCTGCCGCTGAAAGATATTTATCACGTGATCGATGAGCAAAGCCTCGAGGCCAAGGAAGACCCGGTGGCGCGTTGTCTGCGTGACCGTTCCTGCGACCAGGAGAAGAGTACCGGCATGTTGCTGCGACGGGGTGGTCTGGAGTTCTGTATCCAGGACACGGCAATGCCGGTGCGTGACATCCACGGTGACATCAATGGCGCGGTGGTGGTGTTTAGTGATATCTCCGAGCTGCGTGGGCTGGAGCGCTGGGTGGAATACGAGGCCAGTCACGATAGCCTGACCGGCCTCTTCAACCGGCGTCAGTTCGAGACGCATCTGCAGGTGGCATTGGACAGCGTATTTGATGACGACCGCCAGCATGCCCTGTTTTATCTCGATCTGGATCACTTTCAGGTGATCAACGACAGCTATGGCCATGTGGCGGGTGATCAGCTGTTAAAGGAGCTGTCTAGGGAGCTCAAGACCAAGCTGGTGGAGGGTGCCTGCCTGGCGCGTCTGGGCGATGATGAATTCGGCATTCTACTTGAAAACATATCCACCGAGGCGGCCCGGCGGCAGGCGCGCGAAATGTGCAAATTGGTGCGCGCCTACCGTTTCCTCTGGGAAGACAAGCCCTTCGAGATTGGTGCCAGCATTGGTCTGGTACCCATTACCTCTCGCTGGAATGATGTGGGTGAACTGATGCGGATGGCGGATTCCGCCTGCTATGTGGCCCGGGAGCGGGGTGGCAACCGCGTGCATGTCTATCAGGCGGGTGATGCGGCGCTGGCGCAGCGTAAGGGTGAGATGCAATGGATACCGATTGTGCGTCAGGCCTTGCTTGAGGATAATTTTCGTCTCTATTGTCAGAATATCGTGCCATTGGCCGGTGATGCCAGCGCCCCGGCGCATTTTGAGATCCTGCTGCGACTGGTGAATGAGGAGGGTGACATCGTGCGCCCGGCGGCCTTTATCGCCGCTGCCGAGCGCTATCATCTGATGCCGGAAATTGACCGCTGGGTGATCGCCAATACCCTGCGCCTGCTCGGTGAGCGGCGCCGGCGAGGCGATGAAAACTGCCTGTTTTCCATCAATATTTCCGGCCAGTCACTGGATGACGAGGACTTCCTCGGTTTTGTGATCGACCAGCTACATGCCGGCGATGTGCCAGCGGAGACTATCTGCTTCGAGATTACGGAGACCGCGGCGGCATCGAACCTGGTGATTGCCCAGCGCTTCATTACCATTCTGCGCGGCATGGGTTGCCGTTTTGCGCTGGATGATTTTGGTCGGGGAATTTCATCCTTTGCCTATCTGAAAAACCTCAAGGTGGACTATCTCAAGATAGACGGCATGTTCGTCAAGGATCTGGCCGAGGACGAGGTGGGGCATGCCATGGTGGAGTCCATCAACAACATCGGCCACACCATGGGCGTGCAGACCATCGCCGAATTCGTCGAGACCCAGGCGGTGCTGGAAAAGCTGGTGGCGCTGGGCGTGGACCACGTGCAGGGTTATCAGCTGGGCCGGCCGCGGCCGCTGGCGCCCATGTTTCGTGCGCCGGTATAAGCGACTGCCGTCGAGTAGGAGCGGGCCATGCCCGCGATAGACTTCAAATTTGCCACAGAGTCACAGAGAACACGGAGAGGATCAATTTCGTTGATCTCTGTGTTCTCTGTGACTCTGTGGCAGAAATATTTCATCGCGGGCATGGCCCGCACCTACACACACGGCTCTGTTTGTCAGCGCCGCGCCAAGCCCTGTACACAGCGCAGATAGGCCAGCTCATCCGGTGCCTGTCCGGCCCGCTGCGCTTCCCACAGTGATTGCCCCAGACACTCCATCACCCGGTGCTCCACCGCATGCGCATCCTGTACCCTCGCCAGCAGGGCGCGAATGGCATCGATGATGCCGGCCGGCCGGTCGGTACTAAGCTGCTCGCGGATGGCGATGTGCATGCCCATGTGCATGAAGGGGTTGGACTCGCCCTGCCCGGGTAGAAAATCCTTGTCGAGAGCATCTTCGCCTTGCTCCAGCAGGGCGTGGTATTCCGGATGCATGGCCACCACCTCGGCGATCATCGCCTCCAGCGGCGACACCGACTCTCCGGCCTGCTGCTTACGCCAGGCGTCCACATACATGCGGCGCAGTTGTTCACGGCTCTGACCGAACATTTCAGTGCTCCTTTTTTTTATATTCGCACAGATCTTCGATCACGCAGGAGCCGCAGCGTGGCTTGCGTGCCACACAGGTGTAGCGCCCGTGCAGGATCAGCCAGTGATGGGCGTCCTGTTTGAATTCATCAGGGGTAAACTTCATCAGCTTCCTCTCCACCTCCAGCACCGTCTTGCCGGGGGCGATGCGGGTGCGGTTGGCGACGCGGAAGATGTGTGTGTCCACCGCAATGGTGGGGTGGCCGAAGGCCGTGTTGAGAATCACGTTGGCGGTCTTGCGGCCCACGCCTGGCAGGGCCTCCAGCGCCTCGCGGTCTTCCGGTACCGCACCGCCATGTTGTTCGACGAGGATTCTGCAGGCCTGGATGATGTGTCTGGCCTTGCTGTTGAACAGACCGATGGTCTTGATATATGCCTTCAGCCCCTCTTCGCCCAGGTCGAGGATGGCCTGTGGCGTATTGGCGACCGGGAACAGCTTTGCCGTGGCCTTGTTCACCCCCTTGTCCGTGGCCTGCGCGGACAGGGTGACGGCGACCAGCAGTTCAAACGGCGTCGAATAAGTCAATTCCGTCGTTGGCTCAGGGTTGTGTGCCCGCAAACGGCTGAAAATCTCGTGGCGCTTTTGTTGGTTCATGGCAGCGGGCCGTTGCAGGTGGGTGGTGGCGGGTTAAGGGGGCGCATTTTGGCAAATTTAACCCCGGGCGGCAAAACGGGGTGCCACTGCAGGCCTTGAGCCGGCCTTTTGGGCCATTTGTCAAGTCCTTTGAGGCGGGTTATGCACAGAAATGCCGGACTGTCTCTGGGCGTGGCGTCAAATTTCCATCACGCCCGTCGTAAGTCCTTGATTGTTAGTTAACCGTTTGATACAAAAAGGAATATATGTTCTGGTCAAAGAATGCACATTCCAATGACAGGTCAGGTGCCGCCTGCTTTTTGGCGAGTTCTGCCCACGTTGTCCACAAAGTTATCCACAGGTTCTGTGGATAAGCAGGAAAGTCTCGTGCAGACAGGGAGTTATTACTGTTTTATGACAAGATTGGTGAGCGTGATGGGGTAAATGAGGGTCAGGGCTTCCTGCTAACGGGGGCAGCGAACAGAGGGCTCACGCTTTTTCTAGGTGGATTTTGTGACGGAAATCACAGTCATCATGAAGCCCGCTTGCTTATTCGTCGGCATCAGACTAAAGATCTCTGAGGGCATTGTCAGCTTATGGGCATTGTTGCAGGGCTCAATTATCTCCGCCGCGTGCCGATAGAGGTGCTGGATTATGGGCGATTGAACATGAAAAGACAGGCCCGCTAACCCATCACGTCCAGCAGAAAGGGCAATGGCCTTATATTGATTCTCAAACCGGCTTGAAATCAATAAGTGACTACTTCACACTCTGCTCGACCGGGAAGCCGCACAATTTATGACTATTACGACGTTAGACGTGGCGTGTCGCTGCGTGATGAACACTGGAAGTACTCGAATACAACTCAGGTGACGCAAGATGGGTAAACTGCAAAGGGCTCTAACTCTATTTTTGATGGCTGGATTTGGTCTGATTCTGTCAGGTTGTGGTGGAGAAGATGCCTTTTCAACGCCGCCTGAGGGTGGGACTGATCCGGGGGCGTCCTCGGTATCCAACGTCATTCTGCTGACCAGTACACCGACGCTGGGCTCAGCCAGTAACTCAGAGGTTGATCTAACGGCTCAGGTCAAGGATACCAATAATGCCCTGTTGGAGGGGCAAACGGTTATTTTCAGCGCCACGGGTGGTGGGCTGGAGATAGTGTCCAATACAACAGACGCGGCTGGTATGGCTACAGCCAAGCTGTCTTCCGCGGGTGATCCGACCAATCGCGCCATCACTGTCACCGCAACGGCAGGCACGCGCAGCGCCAGTGTGGCAATTGACGTGACCGGTACTGGCGTGACTGTTAGCGGCGAAAGCTCAGTGGTTCTCGGCGACAGCACTGAACTGACCATTTTCCTCAAGGATTCCGCCGGTAACGGCATTCCCAACAAGACGGTCACCGTCAGCTCGGACAATGGCAATACCCTGGATGAGTCTACCCTGACCACCGGGCTCAGTGGCAGCGCACAGGTGTTGATGAGAGGTACGGTTGTCGGCATGGATACCATTGCCGCCTCCGCTTTGGGGGCCACGGCGAATTTTTCTGTTGAGGTCTCTCCCGACCAGTTTAGCCTGTCCCTGCCCAGCGCGGATATGCCCATCAACCAGGATCACACCATTACTGTCAACTGGAGTCAGGCCGGAAATCCTGTCAATGGGCAAACAGTGAATTTTTCCACCACACGCGGCACCCTGTCTTCCCCCACAGCCACTACTTCCGGAGGCCAGGCAACGGCGAACATCAGCTCCAGCGGTGCCGGTCCCGTGAAGGTGACAGCCTCCGTGGCTGGCGGTCCCTCCGCCAGCGCCACCGCTGAATTCGTCGCCACCACGCCTGCGTCCATGACCTTGCAGGCCGATGCAGCCACCATTGGCCCCAATGGTCAGGAGGATAAAATCACCGCCGTGGTGCGTGACAGCAACAACAACCTGGTGAAGAGTATCCCCATCCGTTTCACGGTGACGCAGGACAACAGCAACGGTTCCATCTCCAATCCCACTGATACCACGGATAACCTGGGCCGCGCCTCCACCATCTATACGTCTACCGATGTGACCACGGCCAAGGACGGTGTCGTCATTCAGGCCGAAGTGGAGAACCGTGCCAGTTACGAAGGGGGAATTATTCCCTGCGCCAGCAGCAATCTCTGCACCACGGTGGCCATCACAGTGGCCCAGGCGGATTTGTTTGTACGCCTTGGTACCGGCAACCTACTTGAGCCGTATAGTTCCACACTGTACAAGAAGCCATATACCGTGGTGATCACGGATTCCGCTGGCAATGCCCGGCCCAATGTGGAAGTCAAGATTGCCTTGATTCCCACTTGGTATGCGAAAGGCAGATACTATCTGGGGGCGGGCGAAGATGGCTTTTTTAATACCGCCGATGACGAGGCTCCGTGGAGGAAACTCACCGGCACGCCTGATTTGATGGAAGAGTGTCGAAGCGAGGATAACCTGAACCCCGATCCTGATACGAAATTTAATGGCATCATCGACCTTTTGGAGGACATCAATGAGAATGGCCAGCTCGAGCCTGGCAACGTGGCCGTTGTACCTGGCACGGTGGTGACGGATGAGGATGGTATTGCCAACTTTGATATCACCTATGCGAAGAACTTCGCCACCTGGACCCGGGTCAAATTAACGGCTAGCACACAGGTGGCGGGTAGCGAGGGTTCCGATGAAGTGGAGTTTTGGCTGGCTGTCCTGGCAGCAGATCTTACGAACAAGGACACTCTGCCGCCGGGCTACAGAAGTCCCTTTGGTGAGGTGCTCGATTGCACGGAGGCAGATTGAGTTACTGGCTTCCATAGCCACCTTCAGACGGGGCCACATCAGCGATGATGTGGCCCCGCTTTTTTCAGTCCAGCCTAAGCTGTTAGAGTTCGGCCATGCCAACCAGGCCTTCCGTTATTCATGTGGCCATCGCCGCACCGTTGCGGCGATCCTTCGACTATCTTCCCAGCGCTTCAGTTTCGCCTGCAGCGCTTTTCCCGGGTATGCGCGTCAAGGTGTCTTTCGGGCGTTCGGATGTCGTGGGTCTGGTGTTGTCGACGGGAGCAGAGAGTGATTGCGCTCTCGACAGGCTCAAGCCTCTCACCCAACGGCTGGACAATAGTCCACTTTTGTCACCCATACTGCTTATCCTCCTGCAATGGGCCAGCGACTACTACGCCCACCCCATCGGCGAAGTGATTTTCAGTGCCCTGCCAAGCCTGCTGCGCCAGGGGGAAGCGGCCGAACGACGCGGCGTGGAGCACTGGCGCCTGAGTTGTCTTGGGGCCACGCAGAAACTGGATCAGCTCACCCGCGCGCCGCGTCAGGTGGCCCTGCTGAGCCTGTTGGCGGAACACCCCGAGGGCCTGCCGGCCAGTGTCATCAATGGGCAGCAGGACAACTGGCGGCCCAGCATGCGCAAGCTGGCGGAGAAGGAATGGGTGGTGAGCGAGCAGCGACCCGCCCTGCTGTTGCCGGCGTCGGGCGCCCGCGATGAAGCGCCTACGCTGAATGCCGAACAGCAGGCGGCATTGGCCAGTCTCTGTGCAGGGCTGGGCCACTTCGGCGTCAGCCTGCTCGACGGCGTCACCGGCAGCGGCAAGACCGAGGTCTATCTGGGTCTCATTGCCCAAGTGCTGGCACGCAGTGAGCAGGCCCTGGTGCTGGTGCCAGAGATCGGCCTTACGCCACAATTGCTCGACCGCTTTCGCCAGCGCTTCCCGGTGCCCATCGCGGTGCTGCACTCCGGCCTTTCCGACCGCGAGCGGCTGGATGCCTGGCTGGCGGCGCGTGACGGAGAGGCGGCCATCGTCATCGGCACCCGCTCCGCTGTGTTCACGCCGCTGGCGCGGCTGGGGGTGATCATCCTCGATGAAGAGCACGATGCCTCCTTCAAGCAACAGGACGGCTTCCGCTATTCGGCGCGCGACGTGGCGGTGAAGCGCGCCCAGCTCGAAGACATCCCGGTACTGCTGGGCAGCGCCACGCCCTCGTTGGAGACCCTGCACAATGCCCGCCAGGGGCGCTACGCACACCTGCTGCTGTCCGAGCGCGCCGGCAATGCCCGTCACCCGGAACTGGCGGTGCTGGACGTGCGCAAGCAGCCCATGAACAGCGGCCTGTCGCTGGCGCTGGTCAACACCATGCGCCGTCACCTCGATGCTGACGGCCAGGTGCTGCTATTTCTCAACCGTCGTGGCTATGCGCCCACCCTGCTGTGCCACGACTGCGGCTGGGTGGCCAAATGCCGGCGCTGTGACGCCCACATGACCCTGTACTTTGGTAAAGGGACGGGTCAACGCCGCCTGCGCTGCCACCACTGTGGCAGCGAACGGCCGGCTGATCCGCAGTGCCCGGAATGCCAATCAACCGAGCTGTGCCCCGTGGGCGCCGGTACCGAGCGCCTCGAAGAGGCCCTGCAGGGCCTGTTTCCGGATACCGGCATGGTACGCATCGACCGCGACACCACGCGCCGCAAGGGCGCCCTGCAGTTGCTGCTGGACAGCGTGCATGACGGCAGTGCCCGCATCCTCGTCGGCACCCAGATGCTGGCCAAGGGACACCATTTTCCGGACGTCACGTTAGTGGGCATGGTGGATGTGGATCAGGGCCTGTTCAGTGCCGACTTCCGCGCCACCGAGCGTATGGCGCAGCTGATCACCCAGGTCGCGGGCCGTGCCGGGCGCGCGGAAAGGCCGGGCCAGGTGCTGATCCAGACCCATCACCCCGACCACCCGCTGCTGCAGTTGCTGCTGCGCGAGGGCTACGCCGCCTTCGCCCG
>JAJRWE010000247.1 GCA_024276955.1 Gammaproteobacteria bacterium | reverse complement strand
CGATCCTTACTGGGCCAAGGCCAAGGAAGTCACCTTCGCCATCGGTGGCCACGTCTTCCTGGTCGAGCCTTCCTGAAACAACAGGCTCCAGGCGCCGTAGGAGCCGACCCTTGGGCCGCGATAGCCTAGTGGCTTCAGATCGCGGCCCAAGGGTCCACTCCTACAGGGGCTGGATAGGCCGTGGAGTACCCGATGATGTCAAACCCACCTGCTCAAGCGACTCACGATGGGCTGCCATTTGGCTGTCAACCTGATCGTCTCGAACCGCTACGGCAAACAAACCACTGCCAAAGCTCAGCCCTGAGCCGGCAGCTTCCACGGCAAATCTTCATTCCCCTCCGCCTGCGAACGCTGGGTAAGAATGTAGGGACGGGTATCAGAGGATTCGTAATAGGTGCGGGTAATCATCTCGCTCATGATGCCAGTGGTAAAGAACTGGATCGACACCACCACCAGCAGCACCCCCAGTAACAGCAGCGGACGATTACCGATCTGCTCGCCGAACACCAGCTTGATAAAGGCCAGATAGGTCAAAATCAGGCCACCCAGGCCACCCATCACCAGACCAATGCGGCCAAAGAAGTGGCCCGGCCGGGCACGGAAGCGCATGAAGAAATAGACAAACATCAGATCCAACAGCACCCGATAGGCACGCGAGATACCGTATTTGGACTCGCCATAGCGCCGTGCGTGGTGCTTCACCACTTCCTCCTTGATACGCGAGGGCGAGGTGTTGGTAGCCACCCAGGCGGGGATGAAGCGGTGCATTTCGCCATACAGGCGGATGTTCTTGATCACCGTGGCGCGGTAGACCTTGAGACTGCAGCCATAGTCGTGCAAGCGCACGCCGGTGATACGGCCGATGAGGCGGTTGGCAATGCGCGAGGGGATCTTGCGCATCACCAGATTGTCGTGGCGATCCTTGCGCCAGCCGGACAGCAGGTCGAGGTCTTCGCGCAGCAGGCGCGCCACCATGCGCGGGATGTCGGTGGGATCGTTCTGCAGATCGCCGTCCATGGTGACGATGACATCGCCGCGGGCATGGTCGATACCGGCCTGCATGGCGGCGGTCTGGCCAAAGTTACGTTGCAGCTCGATGAGATGCACATGTGCATTGCCCTCTTCCAGGGACTTGCGCGCCACCGCCACCGTATCGTCACTGCTGCCGTCGTCCACCAGCACCAGCTCCCAGGGGGCGGAGTAGTCCTTCAGGGCCTCGTAGATGGTGTCGATGAGCGGCCCGACACTCTCTTCCTCGTTATACAGGGGAACCACCACCGACAAGGGACAGACTTCCTTAACAGGCCTATCGGTCACATCCTTCTCAACCACACCATTCATCACAGACATATCATTCCACGGGTAAACCGGAGCGCCGCACATCGACGCAATCCCGGCGACTATACCATCAAGGAAAGCCTGATCAATTTATTAACCCGGCATCAATATAGATCATGTTCAGCCGATTCCCCTTCCAAACCCAAATTCATACCCACGAGAGACAAACAAGCAAAATGGTTGCGTCCGAAAACGGCGAGAACAGCAGGGGGGCATTTGTTAGGCTTGCCGAATGGACCTTGATCACGACTCCTGCTACCGCGCGATTGTCACGCGAGATGCCCGCTTTGACGGTCGTCTGTATATCGGCGTTCGCACTACCGGAATTTACTGCCGACCAATCTGTCCCGCACGTACGCCCAAGCGCGAAAACGTCTCGTTCTATGCGACGGCTGCCGCAGCCCAAGAGGCCGGGTTTCGGCCTTGCCTGCGCTGCCGGCCGGAAAACTCACCGGATCTGGCGGCCTGGAACGGCACATCAAACACCGTTAAGCGGGCGCTTGCATTGATTGGTGAAGGGGGCGATGGATGGTGAGACGGTCGATCATCTCGCCGAGCATCTTGGTGTCGGTGAGCGCCACCTCAGGCGACTCTTCCAGCAACATCTCGGCGCATCGCCGATTGCGGTCGCCCAAACCCGCCGCATCCTTTTCGCCAAACAGCTGATCATGGAGACACGCATGCCGATGACGGAAATTGCCCATGCCGCCGGTTTCGGCAGCATTCGTCGTTTCAATGCGGGTTTTCAGGCGCTGTACAAACGACCACCCGGCGCACTGCGTCGCACACGCCAGAGCGCTCACAGTAACGTATCCGCAGCTTCAAACATCGTACTGACAATGTCCTATGCTGCGCCTTACAACTGGCCCAGCATGATTACATTTCTGAAAATGCGTGCTATTCCAGGGGTTGAATGGGTAGACAAGAAAAACCGCTATCACCGTTCGATTGCCCTGGATGGCTGCCAGGGCACGGTTCGTGTTGCCTTTGATGAAAGTAAAAAATGTTTGTGCGCGACAATCCGCTTCCCGCGCGTATCCAGCCTCGCCCTCATCGTTAGTCGCCTTCGCCAGCTGTTTGATCTCACGGCCGACCCCATCGCCATCGACGCCCACCTTGCCGATGACCCCCGGCTCGCACCACTGATCGCAGCCCGACCCGGCTTGCGCGTACCCGGCGCATGGGACGGGTTCGAGCTTGGCATTCGTGCGATTCTCGGCCAACAAATCAGCGTCGGTGCCGCCACAACACTCGCGGGCAAGCTGGTATCCCGGTACGGGGAGCCGATTGAAACGTCGCTAAAAACAGAAGGACTGAGTCATGTCTTTCCATCACCGAAGCGCCTTGCTGCGGCTGATTTACGCTCACTCGGTATGCCCGCTACCCGCGCCCGGGCGCTGTCGGCACTGAGCGAGGCGGTTCGGGAAAACCCGAACATGTTCAACGCCAGCCAGACACCGGAGGCCACACTCGAACGCCTG
>JAJRWE010000038.1 GCA_024276955.1 Gammaproteobacteria bacterium | reverse complement strand
GGCCGCGCGGCCCAGGGACGCCCCTGGATCTTCCGCGAGATCGACCACTACCTGCAAACGGGTGAAAAACTGCCGGAACCCACACTCGGCGAAGTGCGGGGCATCCTGCTCGAACACCTCGACAACCTGTATGCCTTTTACGGCGAATATGCCGGCGTACGCATCGCCCGCAAACACATCTCGTGGTACAGCAAGGGACAACGGCATGGCGCCGCCTTCCGTCAGGCAGTCAACAAAGTGGAAACCATCGAAGAACAATTACAAATCACAAAAGACTTCTTCGACAAGCTATTGGTTCGGGAGGAACTCGCCGCATGACACACATCCAGGGTTTGGCTGCAGAGGGTCTGGCAGCCGACGGTTTAATCACCGAGGGTTTGCAAGAGGGTTTGCAAGAGGGTTTGCAAGAGGGTTTGCAAGAGGGTTTGCAAGAGGGTTTGCAAGAGGGTTTGCAAGAGGATTTGCCGGAAACACGGACAAAAGAGCATTTGGCAGATAGTCCGTCAGAGCCCGCCAACAGCATCCAGCGCCCCCTTAGCCAACACATCAAACGCATGCTGGAAGACTATTTCCGTGAGCTCGACGGCCACCCACCGGTCGGCCTGTACCAGATGGTACTGGCCGAGATCGAACAGCCGCTGCTGGAGGCCGTGCTGCGCCACACCCGCGGCAACCAGAGCAAGGCCGCCACCATGCTGGGCCTCAACCGCGGCACCCTGCGCAAGAAGCTCAAGCAATACGACATCAACTGAAAAAGCGCACGGACCCGTAGGAGCGGCCCCTCAGGCCGCGATGAAATCTCCGTCAATCTATCGCGGCCTGAGGGGCCGCTCCTACAGGACGACTTCAAGCGTTCGTTGACGTAGCCTGAAATCGCGCGGGCCACGATCCAGCACCCAATTTCGCACCAACCACCTCGAGAACCACACCATGAACGCCATTGCCCGCGCCCTCCTCAGCGTCTCCGACAAGACCGGCATCCTCGACTTCGCCCGTGAACTGCGCGCCCGTGGCGTCGAAGTCCTCAGTACCGGCGGCACCGCCAGACTGCTCGCCGACAACGGTGTGCCGGTCCTTGAGGTCTCCGACTACACCGGCTTCCCCGAGATGATGGACGGCCGGGTCAAGACCCTGCACCCGAAGATCCACGGCGGCCTGCTGGGACGGCGCGGCACCGACGACACGGTAATGGCCGAGCACGGCATCCAGCCCATCGACCTGGTCGTGGTCAACCTCTATCCCTTCGAGCAGACCGTGGCGCGGCCCGACTGCGACCTCGCCCTGGCGATCGAAAACATCGATATCGGCGGCCCCACCATGCTGCGCGCCGCAGCCAAGAATCACGCCGCGGTGACGGTGGTAGTGGACGCCAGCGACTATGCCGGCGTGCTGGCCGAGATGGACGCCAACGACGGCGCCGTGTCCGATACCACCCGCTACTCACTGGCGGTGAAGACCTTCGAGCACACCGCTCACTACGACGGCGCCATCGCCAACTACCTGGGCGCCATCGACTTGGCGGGTAACAAGGTGGACTTTCCGCACACCTGTAACAACCAGTTCATCAAGAAGCAGGACATGCGCTATGGCGAGAACCCGCACCAGAAGGCCGCCTTCTACGTCGAGGCCAGCCCGGCCGAGGCCTGCGTCGCTACCGCCGAGCAGCTGCAAGGCAAGGAACTGAGCTTCAACAACATCGCCGACACCGACGCCGCACTGGAATGCGTCAAGCAATTCGAGGCCCCGGCCTGCGTCATCGTCAAGCACGCCAACCCCTGCGGCGTGGCCGTTGCCGAGGACATCCACCACGCCTACGACCGCGCTTACCGCACCGATCCCACCTCCGCCTTCGGCGGCATCATCGCCTTCAACCGGCCGCTGGACGCATTCACGGCGCGCGACATCGTTGAACAGCAGTTCGTGGAAGTGATCATCGCACCCAGCATCGATGACGATGCCCGTGAGGTGCTGGCGGAGAAGAAAAACGTGCGCGTGCTGACCTGTGGTGACTGGCTGCCCGAGCGTGTGCCCGGTCTGGACTACAAGCGCGTCAACGGCGGCCTGCTGGTGCAGGGTCGTGACCTGGGTATGGTCACGGCAGAGCAATTGAAAATCGTGACCCAGCGCGCGCCCACCGCGCAAGAGCTGCGCGACCTGTTGTTCACCTGGCAAGTGGCCAAATACGTCAAGTCCAACGCCATCGTCTACGGTCGCGACGGCATGACCATCGGCGTCGGCGCCGGGCAGATGAGCCGTGTCTACTCCGCGCGCATTGCCGCCATCAAGGCCGCCGATGCCGGTCTCGAAGTAAAGGGCTCGGTGATGGCCTCCGACGCCTTCTTACCCTTCCGCGACGGCCTCGACTCCGCCGCCGAGGTGGGCATCAGCGCCGTCATCCAGCCCGGCGGTTCGATGCGCGACGATGAAGTGATCAAAGCCGCCGACGAGCACGGCATCGCCATGGTATTCACCGGCATGCGCCATTTCCGGCACTAACTTTCGGACACGCCAGTAGGAGCGGGCCATGCCCGCGATGAACAGCCGGGAAAATAACAAGTCCGTGGGAGCGGCTTCAGCCGCGAAGGAGTAAGTTTAGTCTTTATTCGCGGCTGAAGCCGCTCCCACAATACTCGAAATAATAATCTCGGCGGTGAGAACAGGCCCATCGCGGGCATGGCCCGCTCCTACTCGAGACGATCAGGCATCAATGCTGGTAAGTCCCCACCAGCTGCGCCTCGGCCAGCACGTGGCCGATCATGGCCTGCAACACCTTGTTCTTGGTCGCCAGGCCCAGATCGGGCAGCTCTGTGTCCAGCGCATACAGCTTGAAGAAATAGCGGTGTCGGCCCACTGGCGGGCAGGGGCCACCCCAGCCTTCGCGCTTCCAGTCGTTGATACCATCACGCGTGCCCGGCGGTAGGCTGGCGGCATCGGCGCCCTCCGGCAGACCCACCACCGACGGTGGCATGTTGTAGACCACCCAGTGCACCCAGGTCATCTTCGGTGCGGCGGGATCCGGCGCATCGGGGTCATCGACGATCAGCGCCAGGCTCTTCGTCCCCACCGGCACGCCCTCCCAGTGTAAGGCCGGCGAATAATCCTCACCGTCACAGGTGTATTGCCGGGGTATCTCACCGCCTTCGACAAAGGCGGGTGATGCAATTTTCATGGTCATAATCTGTCCCTCCGCGGAAAAGGCCTTATCACCCAGGGTGGCGAACAACAACATCAGCAGAACACCGAGCCACTTCATCGGCGACTGCCCTCAACAAAGGCATGCGGCGAGACTGCCATTCTGACCCGCCGGCCTACAGCGATTTCTCATCGCTGGACGGGCTGGCAAACGGCTCCACATACTTGCGTACCAACTCTTTCGCCAGCGTCTCGGCCTGCTCGCGCTGCACCTCGTCCAGCAGCTGCATCAGGGCAAACTCGCGGCTGCTGTCGGCGATCTCGTTGCCCTGCATGGCCGCTGCCGTCAGCCAGGCGTAGGCCTGCATGTCATCCTGCTCCATGCCCTGGCCCTTGCCGTACATCAGGCCCAGATTCAGCTGCGCCTCCACATGACCCTGCTCGGCGGCCTGGCGCCACAGCTCGGCGGCCCTGGCGTAGTCCTGCTGCACGCCCTTACCCTGATAATAAAGCCCGCCCAGCGCCGCCTGCGAACGGGTGTCTCCCTGCTCCGCCAGTTTACGCCACCAGTGCGCCGCCTGGCTAAAATCCTGCTCCACGCCCTGGCCATAGGCATACATCTGCGCCAGATTGATCTGCGCCGTGATATTGTCCTGCTCGGCGGCCTTGCGGTACCAATAGACCGCCTTGGTGTAGTCCACATCGCGTCCCTGACCCTCGAAATACATCCAGGCCAGGCTTTGCTGGGCGCGCTCGTCGCCCTGCTCCGCGAGCACGGAAAATTCCTTGAAGGCCTTGTCGAAGTCGTCGGCATTGGCTGCTTCGACAGCCTCGTCAAAACCGGCCTGCGCCAGCGGCGCCAGCATCAGCAGCACGACCAACAACATCCAATGGAAATGAAAAATCTGATTCATGAGGGCACACCTGGAAGAAAATGCGAAGAATAAGAGCACGCATTCTACGCAAGGGACCTGGCGGAGTAAAAGCGGCCAACTGTCTGAGCAAAGGCTTGAACTTGTGACACCGCTCTGCGGTGTCACACATCTTGTGGCGCTCG
>JAJRWE010000037.1 GCA_024276955.1 Gammaproteobacteria bacterium | reverse complement strand
GGTACTGAGCACGCCATCGGAATACCCGTCACCGTTGATATCCCGCCCGGCATCGCCACCGGGTGCGGCCACATCGATGCTGGTGCCGAAATTGGAATAGGGCGCCAGTTGTTTATTGATGTCCACTGCGCTGACGGAGATCACTCCGGTATAGGCGGCAGGATAGGAGGGACTGCTGGTGGATTCATTGCCGGCAGCCGCAACGATGATCACGCCGGCGTTGCGAACCTTGGTATAGGTTTCCTGCTCCGCCTGGGAGTAACTGCCACCGCCGAGGCTGAGATTGATCACATCGGCCCTATTGGCATTGGTGAGATCGATGCCGGAATCATTGGACAGGCCAGCGGCATAGCGTACCGCCTGGCTGATGTCGTAGCTGGTGCCGCCACCCGTGCCCAGGACGCGCAGCGGCATGATCTTCGCCCCCGGGGCCACGCCTGCCACGCCGCTGCTGCTGCCGCTAAAGCTGGTCGCCGCAGCAATGGTGCCGGCAACGTGGGTGCCATGGAAGGAGCTGCCGCCGGTGGCCGAGTCACCGGGATCATTGGGGTCGGGATCGATGCCTGGCTGGCCGTCCTGAGAGATGCTGTCGTTCCGAATGAAATCATAACCGCCATCGGCCGAAAACTGCCCGGCCAGATCGGGATGGTCAAGCAGAACCCCAGTGTCGATCACGGCCACGATGACACTGCTCTTGCCGGTGCTTGCATCCCAGACACCCCAGGCGGCGGGCAGATTGATAAGCGGATAGTGCCATTGCAGGTCGTAATATTGATCCGTGGGCGTCAACTTGGCGCGGCGGATATAGTTTGGCTCCGCATACAACACATCGTGGCGTTTGCGCAGGGCCTTGATCACCAGCAGGGTATCCATCTTCAATTGTTTATCAGGATCTGCTGAGCGGAATTGTTTCGCTTGGCCGCCTTTTTGTGCCGATGTGATACCCAGGGCCTTGAAGCTTGCCTGGCGGCTTTGCGGGTCTCCCAGTTCCAGCAGCATGGCCCGGCCGTTGGCGCCGGCCTTGGCGCGCAGGCCGAGACTGGCCGCCCGGGCCGTCAGAGTCTGATTTGTGCTTAATGCCAGCGCAGTGTCCTTAAAACGTACAACGACGTCGCCGGGCACGAAGTCATCGGTCAAGACCAACCTGCCGGTTGCACTACTGGTTACGGCTGAGGCAGCACCTTGGCCAACGACCAAGGCGTAGTTGGTATAATCGGAGTAGGCGTACACTTCAATGACATACTTCCCAGCTTCGTCGATGGTCAGGCTTTCTGTTTGTCCGACACCATTCGCCCCAAAGTCCGGATTTTCCGGGTCAATGTCGCCATCGTCATAATACAAATACAGATCCAGGTCACCCGTACTAAAGTCAGCAATATTGAGGGTAATGGTCTGGCCCGCAGCCAGGCTGACGCGATAATAATCCGAGCGATCACCGGAAAAGAATAAAGGGCCGGGCCAGCCCGTGCCGGCCACATTCGCGTAACCGCCCACCATCACCGGATTAGGAATCGACTGGGCCTGGGCAGGGGTATCATTGGCCGCGTAGGGGGCGAAGGGGTCATTGACGTCACTGTCAACGATAGAGCCCGCAGCACTGCTCACTGTGCCGCTAAGGGTGAAGCGAGGGGCAGGCGGGTTGTCTCCTGAGTCATCGCCACTGGTACAGCCACTCAGGAGGCCAAACAGTCCCCCCAGAAGCAAAATGGATTTCAGTGTCTGGTGAGTCACACGGTCATGCAGCATTGGGTGGCCTTCCTTAGTCAAAATACACATCCGGCATGGGCTTTTGTTTGCCCAAGGGTCTATCGGGTCTTGGTAATCGTAGCGAACATGAAGGAAAAACACAGTAGAATATTGCCAAAACCGACAGAATTCCAGGCGGAAGTTCACACTCTGTCATGTATCAGCCGGCCAGCATGAGCATGAGCCAGAGATAGGCCAGGCTGAACACCGCCATGGTGGCAATGCCCACCCGGCTCCACAGGATCATTATGGCACCCGGCCGGTCGGCCACGGCAATCGTTTCACCCTGCATCACGCGGTGATTGATGGCGGCGAGAACCGGCGCGGAAAGAAAGGAGACGACGGTGGCAACGGTGACAACCAGCCCCATGGCGCCAGCCATATTACTGACCACAAAGAATATCGTCACGGTGCCGATCACACCGATCACCAGCATAACCCGGTAGACATGCCGTGGGCCGTCATCCACGGCGGGGCCTGGCGCCATCACCCGCTCAGCGGCCACTGGCCGACGGCCGCTGTCGCGCCGCCAAATCAAATAGCACGCTGCCAGGGTTCGTGGATAGGCATCCAGACAGGTCAGCGTGGTGCTGAACATGGTCGCCAGGGCCGCAATGCCAATAAGGGGGTAGGCCCACTCACCCAGCGAGTCCGTATACATACTCATTAACTGAGCGGCGAAAACGGCCCCGCTCTGCGAGGGCGTCTCACCATTGCCAAACATGATCATGGCGCCCAATGATAAAAAAATCATCGCCAGGATGGCGGTGCCAAAATAGCCGATCCGAAAGTCCCGCATCACACGTTGCAGGGAAGGACGCTGCCCCTTGCTGCGAGCGTCTTCCTCGGCCCACACCGAGTGCCAGACGCTGATATCCATGGGTGCCGGCATCCAGCCAAGAAAGGCCGCCAGAAAAATAATATCAGCGTATTCATACAGGTTGAAGGCTGGTTTCACCGGAAATGCCGCATCCGCAGGCTGCTTAAACAAGACCATGAGCAGTGCGGTGATAGTGGTCAGCGTCAGCACCAGAATGATGGCCTTCATCATCTTGTCCAGGGCGCTGTATTGGCCAATGAACAAAATGATTGCGGCGATAACGAGAATCGCTATGGCGGGGACATGCGGCAAGTACGCTGCCGGAATTTGCAGGCCCAGGAAGTGAATGGCGATGGCGCTGGTGACAAGTACGCCGTCAAGGCCGTGTATTGCGGGCCATATTTGAAGAAGGGATATTTGACAACATGAATCAGCGGGATCAATAACAGAAACAGGAACTGATACATCGCTCCCGCCTGGGTCGACATGACCAGATGTGACACGCCCACCGCCGCGCCGGCATAGAGCAGCCCTGGCCCCAGGGTGGACAGGAACTGGATTGTCCGCTGAATCATCTCGTTATCTCCCGTTTTCCCATGAATGTCCGGCGCTGACAACGGCCGGATGACAGACAGGCTAACGGGACAAGGCAGGCTGTTCAGCCGAAAGATGGCAAACGGAAATATAGCGGTGTGAGCGGTGGGCATGATGGCCTAAACGGTACCGAACAGGCCACCGTGAAATAGCGGTAGGGGGCTTGGCCAGTCAGCCGATAGAGGGGAAGTCGTCCATATAGCGCCGACTAACGGGAATTGTGTAATCGCCGTAGGTATGGATCCTGCCCAGGCCATTCTCCAGCCGCTCGATATATTTTATGTATTCGGGATTGATCAAGTGCTGACGATGGCAACGCAGCAAGGGACTGTTGTCCTCGAAAACCTTGAGGGAAACGCTGGTCTGGAATGTCTTGCCGCTCGTTGTCAGCAGTTGCACGCCGGTCGTCGGCTCGGAGTGGGCATGGATGATCTCCTTGGCATTCACCAGATAGAACTGGGCGCCTTGATAGCAGGGAACGAATTGCAGGTCGGTGGGAAAGGCCTCGGCAACGGCAGACTGCGGCTGATGATCTTCCTTGAGCCGCGCCAGGGTGACGGCCAGGCGATCACTCATTACCGGCTTGAGCAGGAAATCGATGGCATTGCTTTCAAAGGCCTCGATGGCATATTCACCGTGGGCTGTGACAAAGACAATGCGGGGCATGTGATCTCTGTCCAGCATGGCAAGCATTTCAATGCCGGAAATTTTCGGCATTTTAATATCCAGAAAAACGATATCGGGTCGTTCACGATTGATGTCCCTGACCGCCTCAAAGGCATTGGCACATTTTCCAATGACGGTAAAGGCGTCATCCAATTCGATTTTTGTTTTCAGATCCTCGCAGGCGTGAGGTTCGTCGTCGACAATGATGGTTCTGATCATGCGGCTTGTTTTCCCTTGGGCAGACGTATGCTGACTCTCGTCCATTGCTCAGGCTCACACTGAATATCGACACCATATCCACTGCCATGGCGTATCTTGATACGTTCATCAATTTGCAGCCCGAAACCTTTTGCATGGTTCGCATCGTACAGCCCGGCGTTATCTTCCACGATCAGGGTAAAGCCTTGCGCATCCTCACTACAGTGGATACCGATACGACCATCATGGATCAACTCACTGGTGCCATGCTTTATCGCATTCTCGACGATGGGCTGCAAGGTAAAAACCGGCACTGTCTGTTCATACAAATGCTCCGGCACATCGACTGTGACGTGCAACCGCCCTTCGAAGCGGGCCTTTTCTATTTCGAGATAGGATTCCACGTGTTCGAGTTCATGTTTCAAGGTGCTTGTATCCGCCGAGGAGCCGAGATTTTTGCGAAAGAAATCTGATAAATGATGCAGCAGACGCTTCGCCCGACCAGGCTGATTACCGGCAATGTGGCCAATGGTCGTTAGCGCATTGTAAAGAAAGTGAGGGTTGACCTGTGCCGTGAGAAGCCGGTACTGATCCTGAATACGCAGCTCACGCTGCAATTCATAACGCCCGGCCAGAATCCGCCCTGACAACAGGTGGGCAATATCCTCGCCCAGCTTACGATTGATGTTGCGGAACAGTTTGTTCCTCTGCTCATAAAGCTTGATGGCACCAATGACCTCATTGACGGCATCATCTCTCAGTGGGATTACTAATGCCGAACCCAGCTCACAGTCATTTTTTATCCCGCAGCGATAGGAACGGCTGGTTCCGTCGATAAATATAACCCTGTTTTCCTCCATGGCGCGCAAGGTATCCCCGGATGAAATGCGTGACCCCGGTTGGTGATGATCCTCACCGATACCGGAAAAGGCCAGCAGCTCCTCCCGATTGGTGATGGCGACGGCACCGACATTGGTTTCCTGCTGGATGATTTGGGCCATTTGCCGGCACGCCTCCTGGTTGAACCGGCTGTAGACAATACCCGCCGTCTTGTTCGCTATCTGCCATGCCTTGCCGCTGCTGCCGAGGTCATCACAGGCCCGCTTCTGTTCACGGATCATGTAGATGATCAGGGCCACGCCCGCGGGATTGGCGATCAACATGGGCAAGGCGAGTTCCTGCTCAATGTTCCAGGCCATCGTGAACTCACTGGCAAGCGCGCCAAACAGCAGGATGATGAGCACATGCCCAAACCCGGCGATCAGTGCCACGGTAAAGGCAAGCCGTGGCGAAAAGAGGACATTCATTTTCCCTTTGCGGAAAAAATAATGATGCACGAATCCAGCAAGCGTTCCCTCAAATACCGTAGCCGTGGCACAGGCGGTATCGATAAAATTCACCGGGTCATCAATGGAAGACATGCTGATCACCCGGTGCACACCTCCCGTGATACCCACCAGAATGCCAACCAGCGGCCCACCCAGCAATCCACCCAGCACGGCGCCGATGGCCCGCGTATTGGCGATGGCGTCCTCCGACTGAAGAGATGGCTCGCTGAAAGTCGTACCCAGAATGCAAAAGCCAGAGAACAGCAGGTAGATAACGGCCTTGTCCGGCAGGGTCAGTGAATTATTCACCAGCGCGGTAAACACGGGCGTCTTGGTAAACAGATAGGCGATGCCAAGAAACACGAGCACATGCTGCAACAGCGGGGCGATGTGCTCGAGGAATAAAATGTCCTGCACTGAGGGTTCTCCTTTTCTCACCCGTGCTGAAGAGGATTGCACAGCGGCGCAAAAAAGGAAAACCGCTCACATGCCCCTATCGACCACTTAGACACCAGTACTACCACTCGAGAAATTTACCTTTTTTCCCTGATCCGCTCATAAGTAGCCTGACGACAAATGGGATCGACGTCCCGCTAACGAGGGAGAATGGATATGCACAAGAATAACCGGAGATTTAAAAACTATCTGTTGAGCGCTTTTCTGACAGCATCTGCAAGTCCGGCTTTCGCAGCTGGCGGCTTCACTATCATGTATGGCAACAAGTCCCTGGAGGCTGACAACTGGCGGCCGGTTGAGTCACAACAGGAAGCCGGCTTCAGCATCGAATTTCAGGGCCCGGGATGGCCTGTCACCGCGATTGCCAGCTACTTGACATCGGAGGGTTCAGCAACGGCATACGGCCCCGGTTACACCCTGAGAATTAAGGGGAACACCACTGAGATCGGCCTGGGTGTCAGAAAGTACCTGGCCGAGAATCGGATTCGTCCTTTTATCGAGGCCGGCCTGATGAGGGTGACAGCGAAGCTTTCCGCTGAGGTAACAGGCTACTATTCCGGTACGGCTTCCGATAGTGATTCAGGCAATGGATTTTGGCTTGGAGCCGGTATCAACACCCTGCTTTCGGATGCGTGGAGTATTGGTTTTCTGGGCCGCATATCCACTGCGGACGTGACGTTGGGCGGCCTCAATGGTGAAGCCGGCGGCAAGCATTTCAACTTCACTGCTACGTATCATTTCGACTGAATGATGGACGGCATTAGCCCCTATATTATCGGCGGAATAGTGGCGATTATTTTACGCCGCCTCCTCGTCGTGGGGATGAACTTTCGGTATCGCGGCCCTGGATACATCAAAGTATACGATTTCCCGGAAACCATCCAGGAGAAGGTGATCGAAAGATACCCGCACCTGAGTAACGACGATGTTCAGCGTGCCATTTCCGCGCTCAAAACCTATTTCATTATTTGCAACCGTCGAAACGGACAGATGGTTTCCATGCCATCGCAAGTGGTGGATATTGTCTGGCACGAATTCATCCTCCATACACGCCGGTACAAGGAGTTCTGCGATCACGGCCTGGGTGGCTTCCTTCACCATACGCCGGCATCTGAAATGAAATCCACGGATGACATGATCAAAGGGCTGGGGAGATGTTGGCGATTGTCATGTGACTACGAGGGTATCGACTACCGATCACCTTCGCGGCTGCCACTACTTTTTGTCATCGATGAAGAATTACAGATTCTCGATGGTTACAAATATGCCCTTGATCAGGGTATCGAAGGCCGGTATCGATCCCTATCTGACAACCATGGATTGAGCAGCAGCTGCGGGGGCGGTGACAGCGGTGTTGGATGTGCCGGCGGGGGCGGGTGTGGGGGCGGGTGTGGGGGTGGTTGATACGCATATTTCCCGCCCGCCTTGATGGATAGAGCAAGTATGAGAAGTATGAGTATGGGGTCAAATCCAGGAATATTTAGTATAAGCCCTAATTCGGCTGTTCACCGAAACATGGGGGCAGAACACTCGACTTAATGTGGTCAATCTTTCTTACGAGAATCAACTGTCCTCGTCGACCTCTTTTTCGGGATCCCAACCCGCTATTTTAGCGCGTTTCATCGCATCGTTTTGGATACGCTCAAAACGTTGTCGAACCTCTTCCGGCAGGCCGCTGACCAAGAAACCATATTTCCCCCACTCAGCACTGGTCTTTTCCCAGAGTGACTGTATGCTGGTGACTAACCAGCCTTCACAAGTTGCTGTTTCAGGAATGATTTCAAAAACCCAGGCATCGCGAATTATCTTACCGCTATCAGTCATACCACCGTTTAAGTCATTGTCAATTCCCACGTATTTTTTTGGGCTTTTTATAGCGTTCATTTCTATACTCCAAATTATGTTGCGTAAAGTATAACCTGAATCCGTGACTTCAGGGCGGATGCAGAGTGCAAGATATTGATTACACAGTGGAATCAAAAAATCTTAGCTTCACCCATAGGTTAAGCGAGCATTTTTTGAACCGCTGTGAAATCAAGAGCTTGTGCTATGCGCCGTCATGAAGTCACGGATTCAGGTATAAACCAGTACTAGCACCGATGTGGCTGCAGCCTATCGTGACGCAGGGACAGGCCTGCAAACGGACATCCCGTGGTCAAGGGGGGGGCAAGAAAGCCCTTTTCGAGTATGCTCAGCGTCCCTCGCTGGCTGAACGGGCCATGTCCACGATGAGCCCTGTCCTGATGGGCAAGACATTAACCTGTAGGAGCGGCTATAACTACGAATAGTATTCTGGCTTTCTTCGCGACTCAAGACGCTTCTTCAATTTTATCTGTGGCGAAAGGAAAAATCATCGCGGACATGGCCCGCTCCTACCTGACACGTGGACACACGGCGCCATTATTTGATTCCCAGCTTTTTCTCCAGCAGCTGGATCTTCTTGCCCATTTCCAGTGAGATCTTTGCCAGTTCCTGGCGCAGGTAGATGTTCTCAATATTCATTTCCAGATGGAAAGCCAGGCGCTCGAGGGTCTTACGGTCTTCGCCATCGAACATGCCGTTGTTCTTATTCAGCACCTGGATGGCACCGACCACCTTTTTCGTCGTCACACCATGCACCGGCACACACAGGGCGCTGCGGGTGATGAAGCCCGTCTTCACCGCCACTACGTCGTGCACGCCCACCTGTTCCTGCAGGTCGGTCTCCACCACGTATACTCCGCTGGAGATGACGCGGCCGACGATGGAATTTTTGGTGGGTACCTGCAGCTGTTTTTCGCTCATACCGGTGCCGCACTGCAGCCAGGCCTTTTCGTCCACCGGGTCGAGGATGAAGATGCTGCATCGTTCCGTATCCAGGGTGCGCGGCATGATATCGACAAAAAACTGGATCAGCTCGCGATTGCCGGCCTCCTTCCAGGCCTTTTCCATCAACTGCTGCTTGGCCTTCAGTTGCGTCAGTTTCTTCTCTAGCACTTCACGTTTCATCATCGGTCTGTCCTGAGTCCCGTCGGTTTTCTGCCATGCTCAATTCACCCCTGAAGCGTAGACCCTGTGCGCTGGCTGCGCAGCGTGACAAGTCACAATTCACGGCTGTCCCGGTGACGCCGGGGCGGTGCAAAAGGTTCCCGTGGCGGGGCGTATCCCCGCGGGAGGATGTACGCAAACGCCGCATCCCCCTATCCTATCGGCAGCATCGGCAATACATTCAGCCGCGATATCCATTCATCACCCAAAGGCCTTCCCATGGCACGCATCAAAGTTTACTCCACCGCCACCTGTCCCATCTGCGACAAGGTCAAGCTACTGCTTGCCAAGTGGCACATTCCCTTCGATGAGGCCCGTGTCGATGAGGATCGTGAGGCGCTGAAGGAGATGCTGGAGATCAGCAACCACGCCCGCACGGTGCCGCAGATCACCATCGACGGGAAGTGGATCGGCGGCTTCAGTGAACTCACGGAGCTGCACATGGACGGCGAGCTGGATGCGTTGATGGAGAGCTGAGCCGCCTGGGCGCCACCACTGTTTCTGATTCACGCGCCCTTTCACACGTCTTTATCCCGCGCAAAAAACAGGGGGTCCAATGGACCCCCTGCGCGACTGCCGTTGTGCCGGTGGCAGGCTAGCGCCACCCGCCGCCCATCATGCCGCCCCGGCGACCGCCACCGCGACCCCCACGGCCGTGCCGTCCGCCGCCGGTCGTGGCGCTGTTGACGGTGATGCTGCCGCTGCTGCCCGACACGCCATCGGCATCACGCGCCGTCACCACCACGCTGCCTGCCGCCAGGCCGGTCAGCAGGCCATTGGCGTCGATGCTGGCAATAGAACCGTTACTGACACTCCAGGTATAGGGTGCGCGGCCTCCGTTGGCGCTGAATCGCAGCGTTGAGCCCACGTTGACACTGCCGCTGGAAGGCGACACCGCGACGCTCACCGGCGGCTCGTTCACCGTGATGGTGGCCGTGGAGCCCTGCTGGCCGTTGGCGTCGGTGGCGATGACCACCGTGCTGCCGGCGCGCAGTGTAGTAAGCCGGCCGTTGGCGTTGATACCGGCGACGCCGGGGTTGCTGCTGCTCCAGGTGTAGGGGGCGCTGCCGCCGCTGGCGCTAAACTGCAGGCTGTCGCCCACGTCGAGGGTCGCCGTCGACGGGCTGACGCTGATGTCGGTGACGCTGACCGGCCCGGAGGTCACGGTGCGGTTGCCGTTATCGGTCACGGACACGGTGGTGCTTCCCGGCCTCAGGCCGGTGAGCACGCCGGTGATCGCGTTGATGCTGGCAATGCTGGGATCGTTGCTGCGCCAGCTGTAGGGGGCGCTGCCGCCAGTGGCGGCAAAGGTCACGGTCTGCCCCACGCCGACGCTCGCCGTGTTGGGCGTGATGGTGACCACGTCGGTGGCGTTGACGGTTACGGTGGCACTCAGGCTCTGCACACCGTTGGCATCCGTGGCGGTCACCTGGGTAACGCCGACGATGAAGGCGGTGAAGGTGCCGTTGGCGCTGATGCTGCCCACCGCGGCATCGGCCACCGACCAGACATAGGGCGCGCTGCCGCCGCTGGCGGTGAATTGCACACTGGCGCCGACCACCACACTAGCGCCGGCCGGGGTTACGCTGACCACTGGCGTGGGCGGCGGGGTGGCATTGCCGCCGAGGGCATTGAAGGCATTGAGGCGACCGCCGCTGACGGTGCGCCCGGCCAGGTCGGCCACTGCGTCCGTGCCGTCGAGCAGGGCCGCACGCAGGGCGGCAATGCGGATGCCCGGATCGGCGGCCAACACCAGCCCGGCGACGCCGGCCACCTGTGGTGCGGCCATGGAGGTGCCACTGTAGCTGGTGTAGCCATTGCCGGGGGTGGTGCTGAGGATATTCACACCGGGGGCGCCCAGGTCCACACTGTTGGCACCGAAATTGGAAAAGCCGGCCAGGGTGTCGGCGTCATCGGTGGCGGCCACGGAGATCACGTTGGGCAGGTCGTAGTCGGCCGGATAGCTGGGCGTGTTGTCGTTGTTGCGGCTGTCGTTGCCAGCGGCAGCGACGAACAGCACACCGGCGTCGTTGGCCGCGCTGAGGGCGCTGAACATGGCCGCGCTGTAGGGTCCTCCGCCCCAGCTGGCGTTGATCACGCGAGCGCCATTGGCCACCGCGTAGTCGATGGCGGCGATGGCGTCGGCGCTGCTGCCGGAGCCGCTGCGGGTGAGAAATTTCAGCGGCATGATGCGTGCCGACCAGTTGACCCCCACCACGCCCTGGCCATTATTGCCGCGGGCGGCAATGGTACCGGCGATGTGGGTGCCGTGGCTGTTGTCGTCCATGGGATCGTTGTCGTTGTTGACGAAGTCCCAGCCGCGCAGGTCATCCACATAGCCGTTGCCGTCGTCATCGCGGCCATTGTTGGGGATCTCGGCGCTGTTGTTCCAGATGTTGGCGGTCAGGTCGGGGTGGGTGTAATCCACACCCGAGTCCACCACGGCGATGATTACGTCGCCACCAACCTGCAGGTCCCAGGCCTCCAGGGCGTCGATGTCGGCATCGGCCACACCGCCGCTCTGGCCGATATTGTGCAGCGCCCACAGAATGTCGAATTGCGGGTCATTGGGCTGGGCATAGGCGCTCAGCAGGTAATTGGGCTCGGCGAATTCCACGTCGCGGTTGTTGCGCAGCCGGCGCAGGGTGGCGGCCATGGAGCTGCCGCGGCTGATCTGGGCGCGGGTCAGGCCGTGCACCAGACGCGGGCGAAAGCCCCGGTTCTGCCGGCAGCCAGCGGCGCTGAAGGCGCGATTGATACGGGTCTGGCTGACACCCGGCTTGAATTTTACCAGGATGCCGTCATAGGCCGCCGCCGGCGGTGCGACCTGGCCGACCACGGCCAGTACAGAGGCGCTGAAAAACCAGCCGGCGATCAGCAGAATTGCCAGCAGGAGGTGTTTTTTTGTCATTGAGTCATTCCTTAATTTGTCTTATTGATCCGTCATGGCCGATCTCGGCCCCCCTCGAAAGAACCCGGCAATGATAGCCCATGCCCACATTAACCCCAAGAGTTACTCAGGTATTTAAGCCAATTCTAATATGGGTCGAGAGATCGGGGAGAAATCGTGATGAGTCAGCCCACCGCCGGCCAGGCGGCGACCGTCTCGCGCAGGATGCGCAGCAGCTCCTGCGCCGCCGGGCCGGGCCGGTCCGGGCAGGCGACGATCAGGCTGAGGGAGGCGTAATAGTGCTGCCCCTCGCGCAGCGGCAGGGGTTTGAGACGGCCATCGGCCAGGGCCGGGGCGATCAGGTGGTCGGGCAGCCAGGCGAAGCCAAGGCCGTGACAGACGGCCGACAGGGCCGTCTCCAGGCCGCTCACGGTCCAGCGCTGCTCCGCCCCCAGCCAGCCGGCATCACGCTTGTGAGCGGTGCCGGAGTCACGCGCCACGACCTGGGTTTCACGGCGCAGATCGACTAGGCTCAGCGGCCGTCCGAGGGCATGCAGGGGATGCGCCGGGTGCGCCACGGCGATGAATTTCACTTGCAGCAGGGGATCGCCGAGAAAGCCTTGCGGGATTTGCGCACCGATGGCGATGTCCGCCTCGCTCGCCTGCAGGGCCTCGTCCACACCGGACAGCACCATCTCTTCCAGCTGTAGCCGGGTGCCCCGCCCCAGCGGCATGAACTGTTGCAGGGCCTGCATCAGCAGGGTGGTGGGGAAGGCCGTGTCCACCACCAACCGCAGTTCCACCTCCCAGCCCTGTTCGAGCTGCCTGGCCTGTGATTCCAGGCGCACGGCATCGTCAAGCAGTTGCCGTGCCTGTTGCAGGAGGACGCGACCCGCCTCGGTCAGCTGCGCCTTGCGGCCCTCCACACGCAGCAGGCGCACCCCCAGCTGATTCCGCATCCGCGCCACGGCGTGACTGACCGAGGACTGGCTGCGGTGCAGACGCTCCGCGGCCTGCGCATAACCGCCGCAATCAACCACGGCCTGCAAGGCGCGCCATTGATCCAGGGTGACTCGGGTGGTTTTCACGACCCAATCATATCGAAATAGTCGATAATTACTAGCGAATATTTGCACTTTTATATTCACTGAATCGAACCATAATCAGGTTCACACAAACAACATATCGAAGGGGAACACGGTGCAACAGAAACTCAACCTCGCCGGGCGCCTGCTGATGGCGCAGATATTCCTGCTCGCTGGCGTCAGCAAGCTCGGTGGCTACACGGCCACCGCCGCCTACATGGAGGCCATGGGCGTCTCACCGGTCCTGCTGCCTGCGGTCATCGCACTGGAGATCGGCGGTGCGCTGGCCCTCATCCTCGGCTGGCAGGTGCGCTGGGCGGCCGCGGCGCTGGCGGCCTTCAGCGTGATTGCGGCGGTCATCTTTCACGCCGATCTGGGCGATCAGATGCAGATGCTGCTGTTCACCAAGAACATCGCCCTCGCCGGTGGCCTGCTGGCACTGTCCGCCAGCGGTGCCGGTGCGCTGAGTCTCGATGCCAGGCGGGCGCAAGGCAGTGGCAGTCACCCGGCACGGGAGGCCAGCGCATGAGCCTGCTGATCGACGGCGCCCTCAGGAACGACTGGCTGGAGGCCGAGCGGGAAGACGGTGAATTCATCCGCCAGGACTCGCAGTTCCGCCACTGGGTCACCGCGGACGGCAGCGCCGGACCCAGTGGCGAGGGTGGTTGTAAGGCCGAGCCCGGGCGTTATCACCTGTACATTTCCTACGCCTGCCCCTGGGCCCACCGCACCCTGATCTTCCGTAAGCTGAAGGGGCTGGAGGACGTCATCTCTCTGTCGGTGGTGCACCCGGACATGGGCGATGCCGGCTGGCAGTTCGCCAGCGCCGGCGGCGAGCCCTTTCTCGGCGTGGATGACGACGCGGTCAACGGCTTCGACTATCTGCATCAGGCCTATACCCTGGCGCAGTCCGACTACACCGGCATCGTCACCGTGCCGGTGCTGTGGGACAAGCAGCGACAGACCATTGTCAATAACGAGTCATCAGAGATCATCCGTATGTTCAACAGCGCCTTCGACGGCTGTGGCGCCGGAGGATCCGACTACTACCCGGAGGCCCTGCGCAAGGAGATCGACGAGGTCAACACCTTCGTTTATGGCTACATCAACAACGGCGTCTATCGCACCGGCTTCGCGGCCAGCCAAGCGGCCTACGAGCGGGCCTTCCGGCACCTGTTCGATGCCCTGGATGAACTCGAACAGCGCCTTGCCGGCCAACGCTATCTGGTCGGCGCGCAGATCACCGAGGCCGACTGGCGGCTGTTCACCACCCTGGTGCGCTTTGATGCCGTCTATGTCGGCCACTTCAAGTGCAATCTGCGCCGCATTGCCGATTATCCCAACCTGTCCGGTTATCTGCGTGAGCTGTATCAGCAGCCGGGTATTGCCGAAACGGTCAATTTCCCGCACATTAAGCGGCACTATTATTACAGTCACACCAGCATCAACCCGACGCGAATCGTGCCGCTGGGGCCTGAACTGGCATTGCATGCCCCGCACGGGCGGTAGCACCTGTCATACAAATTAAGCAAAAAAGAGGAGAGACACAGCATGAGCATGTACGATAAGAACGAGCCCTATGCCATCGAAGTAAAGGCCGGTGAAAGCGCCTGGATCTGCACCTGCAATCACACCGCCAATCCGCCCTTCTGCGACGGCGCGCACAATGACGTTCCCGGCGCCAGCGGGCCGGTGGAACACAAAGCGGAAAAGGATGGGACGGCCTACATCTGCGGTTGCGGAAAGAGCAAAAACGGCATCTATTGCGACGGCTCGCATAACGCATGAACGGAAAGGCCATTAGCCATGCGGCGGTGGAAACCCTGGAGGGGGCGGGCGTCACGGTGAAACGCCTGTTCCCTGTGCCGAGGCTGCGCAATCTCGATCCCTTTGTGCTTTGGGATCACTTCAGCGTGGCCCCCGGGACGGGTTTTCCCGACCACCCACACCGCGGCTTCGAGGCCATCACCTATATGCTGGAAGGCAGCATGCGGCACACCGACAACCTCGGCAACCAGTCCACGGTCACGGCCGGCGGGGCGCAACGCTTTACCGCCGGGCGGGGCATGGTGCATTCGGAAATGCCCGGCGGCAGTGGCGACAACACGGGTATCCAGCTGTGGATCAACCTGCCCCGGCGGTTGAAAGACGTCGCCCCGGCCTATCAGCAGGTGGATGCCGGTGATTTTCCTGTCGAGCGGTTCGAGATGGGCTGGAGGAAGACCATCGTCGGCGAGGGCTCGCCGCTGCAGCTGTTGAGCGAGGTCAGCTATAGCGAGTTGGCGCTGCAGGCGGGTGGCCACTTTGAGGAAATACTGCCTGAGGGCTTCATCGGTCTGGCCTATCTGCTGCAAGGGCAGGCGCGGGTCTCCGGCCAGGATATTAATACCGGCAGCGCCTGTTTCGTCACAGATGCCTCGCGCATCGTGGTGGATTCAGATCCCGGCTGCCACCTCATGTTGTGCCTTGGGCGCCCCCACGGTGAACCCATCTACCAGCACGGGCCCTATGTCGATTGACGCTGGTTTATACCGCACTAAGGATGCCAAGCAGAGAAAATACCGCGGCCTGAGGGGCCGCTCCTACAACGTAATACTCCGCCAGCTTGCCTAAGGCACCTACTGCTGGTGATGCGGAGTGGTTTATTATGCCTCTAATCAATTCTCAGTTTCCGGATGTAGGGTGGGCACTGCCCACCAGTTACATTCTACCCAGGCAACGATGGTGGGCAGTGCCCACCCTACTATACAACCTGACAACCTGAAGCCCCGGATTCAGATAGAGTTACTCACGTCTCATCAATATTCACCAGCGTAACGCCATTTAGCGACTCTTCCATCTTCTTCAGTCCCGCCTTTTGCCCCAGCTTGATCATCAGCCGCAGCTCGTTGGCCGAGTCGGCATGATGCAGGGCTGCCTCGTAGGTGATCTGGCGCGCCTTGTAGAGTTCATACAGGGCCTGATCGAAGGTATTCATGCCCTGCTGATTGGACTTACTCATGACATCCTTCAGGGTGGCCACGTTGCCGTCGCGGATCAGCTGCGCCACCAGCGGCGTGTTCATGAGTATTTCTACGGCGACACAGCGGCCCTGCTGGTCGGGTGTGGGAATGAGCTGCTGGGCGACGATGGCGCGCAGGTTGAGCGAGAGGTCCAGCAGAACCTGGTCGCGCCGGTCCTTGGGGAAAAAGCTGAGAATGCGGTCCAGGGCCTGATTGGCATTGTTGGCATGCAGAGTGGTGACGCAGAGATGACCGGTTTCGGCAAAGGCGATGGCATGCTCCATGGTCTCACGGGTGCGCACCTCGCCGATGAGGATGACATCCGGTGCCTGACGCAGGGTGTTGCGCAGGGCCGCTTCGAAATTTGCCGTATCGACGCCGACTTCCCGTTGGGTAATGATGCAACCGTCGTGCTCGTGCACGTATTCGATGGGGTCTTCGACGGTGATGATGTGGCCATGGCTGTTGCGGTTGCGGAAACCAATCATCGATGCCAGGGTGCTGGACTTGCCGGTGCCGGTGGCGCCGACGATGATCACCAGGCCGCGCTTGGTCATGGACAGGCCTTCCAGCACTTGCGGAATACCCAGTTCGGCAAAGGTCGGAATCTCGGTCTTGATGCGACGCAGGACGATGCCGGCATAGTTCTTCTGCTGGAAGACGTTGGCGCGGAAGCGCCCGGTATCCGGCGGGGCAATGGCGAAATTGCATTCCTGCGTGCGATCAAACTCGGCACGCTGGGGCTCACTCATGATGGAGTAGGCGAGCTTGCGCACCTGATCCGCATTCAGCGGCACATCCGAGATGGGCGCAATACTGCCATTGATCTTCAGGCTGGGCGGCACACCGGCGGTGACGAACAGGTCTGAGGCATCCTTGCGCACCATCATCTTCAGCAGTGAGGTAAAATCCCGCAGGATATCGAAGTTCTTCGTCGCCATCAGCTGTCCAGCGTCTGTTGTCTTTGCCTATAAGAAGGCGTCCTTGTAGGCGGCCTTGTGGGCGGCTTCCTGTTTGGTAATTATACCCTTCTGCAGCAGTGCTTGCAGGTTTTGATCCAGGGTCTGCATGCCGAGGCCCTGACCGGTCTGGATGGACGAATACATCTGTGCCACCTTGGCCTCGCGGATCAGGTTGCGGATCGCCGGCGTGCCCAACATGATTTCGTGTGCCGCGATACGGCCGCCACCAACCTTTTCAGCAGGGTCTGCGAGATAACGGCACGTAGCGATTCGGACAGCATTGAGCGCACCATTTCCTTTTCCGCCGCCGGGAACACGTCGATGATACGGTCGATGGTCTTGGCTGCGGAGCTGGTATGCAGGGTGCCGAACACCAGGTGGCCGGTTTCTGCCGCGGTCAGCGCCAGGCGGATGGTCTCCGGGTCGCGCATCTCGCCCACCAGGATCACATCCGGATCTTCTCGCAGTGCTGAACGCAGGGCCTCGTTGAAGCCCAGGGTGTGGCGATGCACTTCGCGCTGGTTGATCAGCGACTTCTTCGACTTGTGCACGAATTCGATGGGATCCTCGATGGTGAGGATGTGGCCATGGTCGGTGTCATTCTTGTAATCGATCATCGCTGCCAGGGTGGTGGATTTGCCGGAACCGGTGGGCCCGGTCACCAGTACCAGGCCACGCGGGGTCTCCGAGATAGACTCGAAGATCTGCGGGCAACCCAGTTGTTCGAAGTTAAGAATCGTGCTGGGAATGGTTCGGAACACCGCACCGGCGCCACGCTGGTGATTAAAGGCATTGACACGGAAGCGGGCCAGGTCGGGAATCTCGAAGGAGAAGTCGGTCTCAAGAAATTCCTCGTAATCCTTGCGTTGCTTGTCATTCATGATGTCGTAGATCAGCGCGTGCACCATCTTGTGATCCATGTGCGGTACATTGATGCGGCGGATCTCGCCATCGACGCGGATCATCGGCGGCTCACCCGCGGAGAGGTGCAAATCCGACGCGTTGTTTTTGACGCTGAAGGCAAGCAGTTCAGAGATATCCATGCATGGGTTCCTACGTTTGTTAGGATCTCAGTATATAAGAGGCTTTGTTATTGTCCGAGTATAACGACCTGTGCGCTAGAATCCTTTACGCAACCATCGCCTTCTCGACCGGGCACTAGAGGGCTCGCACAACAATAACTTTCCGTTTTGGAAGGCCGATTCATCCCGCCTGTCCGCGTTGCGAAAACTTGAAATATAACCCATATTCCTGCATTTTCGCGCCTTGCCAGACGGGCGCTTCGACTTCCCAAATTCGGAAAGTTATTGTTTTGCAAGCCCTAAAGGGCGCTTCTAAGAATAGAAGCGCCCTAAACATAACGCATACTGTGACCTGTTGACCATGCCGGAAACCCGTTCTGTGACCACCAGCCCATTACTTAAACAGCGCCTCGCCCATGTCGAGCAACGTATCCGCGAGGCCGAAATACGCTTTGGACGTTCACCGGGTTCCGTGAAGTTGCTGCCCGTGAGCAAGACCCGCCCTGTTGCCGACATTGAGCAGCTGACCCGTGCCGGCTATCGTGCCTTCGGTGAAAGTTACCTGCAGGAGGCGCTGGGTAAGCAGAAGGAACTCACCGTGCTGGGGCTGGAATGGCATTTCATCGGCCCCATCCAGTCCAACAAGACTCAGCCCATCGCCCAACATTTCGACTGGGTACACAGCGTGGACCGTGAAAAGATCGCTCGCCGTCTCAGCACCCAGCGTCCGTCGGAACTGCCGCCGCTGAACGTCTGCCTGCAGACCAACATCAGCAGCGAGGCAACGAAGTCGGGTATTGACCTAGACCAGTTGCCCGTGCTGGCGGCCTGCGTTGCCAGGCTACCTGGCCTGCGCCTGCGCGGACTGATGGCGATCCCGGCCCGGGAAAGTGATTTCGAACGCCAGCGTGCCGCCTTTCGCCACCTGCGCGAGGCATTCGACGCACTTAACACGGACGGCCTTGCGCTGGACACGCTGTCCATGGGCATGTCCGGCGATCTGGAGGCCGCCATTGCCGAAGGTGCCACCCTTGTGCGAGTTGGCAGCGATATCTTCGGGCCGCGAAACTAGTACTTCAACCAGACGCCGCTAAGACGTAGCGCAGGCGACGATAAAACAGTATCTTAGGCCCCCATGAAAGACGTCAATATTGCCTTTATCGGTGGCGGCAACATGGCCACCAGCCTCATCGGCGGCCTGCTGGCCGACCACGTTTCTCCCGCCCGCCTGTGCGTTGCCGACCGTGACCCCGCCCAACGGGAACACCTCGCCGCGCAGTTCGGCGTGCGTATCAGCGAAGACAACGCTGCTTGTGCCGAGGATGCCGACGTCATCGTCCTGGCGGTCAAGCCACAGGTGTTGCACGAGGCCTGCAAAGACCTCATCGATACCGTGCAGCGCAACCAGCCGCTCGTCGTCTCCGTGGCCGCCGGGGTGCGCACCAACAGTCTCAAGCGCTGGCTGGGCGGCGACGCCGCCATCGTGCGCGCCATGCCCAACACCCCGGCGCTGCTGCAGTCCGGCGCCACCGGCCTGTATGCCAGCGCCGGCGTCTCCGGGGAACAGCGCGACTTGGCCGAGGCCATCCTGCGCGCCACCGGCCTGACCCTGTGGATCGACGACGAGGCGCAGATGGATACGGTCACCGCCCTGTCCGGCAGCGGTCCGGCCTATTTCTTCCGCATCATGGAAGGGCTGGAAAAGGCCGCCATCGAACTGGGCATGCCGGCACAGAGCGCCCGCCTGCTGACCCTGCAGACCGCCCTTGGCGCTGCCCGCATGGCGATCGAGAGCAGTGAACCCATCGCCACCCTGCGCGAGCGCGTTACCTCGCCCGGCGGCACCACCGAGCAAGGCCTGCTGGTAATGGAAAAAGGCGACATCGACGCCCTGCTGGGCAAGGTGCTGAAGGCCGCCCGCGACCGCTCGCGGGAGCTGGCGAAAATGCTGGACGAGACAGGATCCTAGGATGATGGGCGGTTCATACGCCGGCAATGCCGGGATCTTTCTGATTCAAACCCTGTTCGGCCTGTACGCGGGCGCCGTGATGCTGCGCTTCCTGCTGGCCATGGTGCGGGCCGATTTCTACAATCCCGTGTCACAGTTTCTGGTCAAGGTCACCAACCCGCCATTGCTGCCACTGCGCCGCATCATTCCGGGCGTGATGGGCATCGATATGGCGAGTGTGGTGCTGCTGATCGTGCTACAGGCGGCCAAGCTGTTGCTCATCGCCGCCGTGCAAGGCTTCGGCATCCACCCATTAGGGCTGATGGTGCTCACCCTGGCCGGACTGTTGACGCTGCTGCTCAACATCTACTTTTTTACTATCCTGATCCAGGTCATCCTCAGCTGGGTCAGCCCGGGCAACTACAACCCCGCCGTGGCGCTGCTTTACAGCCTCAATGAGCCCCTGCTGGGCCGGGCGCGGCGTATCCTGCCGCCTATCTCCGGCTTTGACTTGTCGCCCATCCTGGTGCTTGTCGGCCTGCAATTACTCGAAATCCTCCTCATCGCCCCCATCCAGGACCTGGGCCGGGGACTGATCGCCGGGTGAGCCGTTCGCATCCGCTCTGACACCGCTGGTCGGGAACGCCACAGGCCCGCCGTTAATCCTTGATATCCCTCTAAACTTCCTCACCCGCCGGCCGTTATTGATATCGACGTATTGCCCTGCACACATCACCATCACGGTGACACTCTTCGCAACACTTGCAACAAAAAAGGTAGGCAAGGTGAAGGAACAATTTACACAACAGCTCAACGCTTATAGCCGCTGGAAGGACGACACCAAGCGGCAAATCACAACCTATCGTGACTGGCTGGCGACGCACGATATGAGTTCCCCGGAAGACGACCTGCGCATCTATGAAATTATCGATGCGCTGGAATCCGATAACATCACCATTGGTTTTGCCGCCGAGTTCTCACGCGGCAAGACCGAGTTGATCAACGCCATTTTCTTCGCCAATTACAAACGACGGCTGCTGCCCTCCTCGGCGGGGCGCACCACCATGTGCCCCACCGAGCTGTTTCACGACACCAAGGCGGACAAACCCTACATCCGCATGCTGCCCATCGAAACGCGCCTCGAAGACACCAGCATCAGCGAATTCAGGCAAGATCCCGCGCATTGGATCAGCATCGACCTCGACATTGATTCCCCGCAAGCCATGGTTGAGGCCTTTCAGGAAATCATCAAGACCAAGCCCGTTCCCGTCGACAATGCCATCCGGCTCGGTCTTTACAGCCGTGAGGAGCAGGAAAAGGCCGAGGTGCCGCCGGTCAGTATCGAGATTCCCATGTGGCGTCATGTACTGATCAGCTTCCCCCACCCCCTGCTGAAGCAGGGCCTGGTGATCCTTGACACCCCCGGGCTCAACGCCATGGGCACCGAACCCGAACTCACCATGGACATGCTGCCCAATGCCCAGGCGGTTATTTTTGTGCTGGCGGCCGACACCGGGGCCACCAAGAGTGACATGGAGATCTGGAATACCCATGCACAGTCCTTCCGCGGCAATCACCGCACAGGGCTCATCGTCGTACTGAACAAGATAGACACCCTGTGGGATGAATTGCAGGATGAAGCTGCCGTACAGCGCAATATCGACAAACAGTGCCGAGACACCGCCGACATACTCGGTGTAGAAAGCCGCAGCGTCTACCCGGTGACCGCGCAAAAGGGATTGCTGGCGCGAGTCAAGAATGACGACGCCCTGCTGCAGAAGAGCGGCCTGCTGGCGCTGGAGGCAACGCTCTCCGATGAAGTCCTGCCCGCCAAGCAGCAGCTGGTGCGCAACAACATCACCTCACGCATCGGCGCCATGATCGGAACCACCAAGGGGGTACTCACGCAGCGCCTGGATGAAATCCAGACGCAGATGGATGAACTGCGCTCCCTGTCTGGAAAAAGCGCGGACGTGCTCATGGAGACCATGCAGAAACTGCGCATGGAGCAGGGCATTTATCAGAAAGATGTGGAAAATTTTCAAACCAGCCGCCATGTGCTGAAACGTCAGCTCATCGCCCTGGTGGAATCTCTGGGACTTGACTCACTGGATCACCTGATCGCCAAGACCCGCGCCGGAATGGTCGACAGCTGGACCACCCACGGCATGAAAGGGGGTATGAAAACCTTTTTTGACGGTGCGCGGGATACCATGACCCACGTCAACCACCAGACTGAGAAATCCAACGCCATCGTCCAGTCCATTTATGACCGTTTTCGCGACGAACACGGCTTTTCCGACCTCAATCCCAGCCTGTTTGCCACCGCTTCGTACACCCGCGAGCTGGATCAGCTGTACAAAAAGGCCGAGGAATTCCGCAACAGCAGCGTCACTACCATGACCGAGCAGAGCTTCGTGGTGAAGAAATTCTTCGTCTCAATGGTGAGTCATGCACGCAATATCTTCTTCCGCGCCAACCAGGACGCCGAGGACTGGGCGGGTTCGGTCATGCGCCCGCTGGCGGCACGCATCAAGGAGCGCAAGCAACAGCTGGAAAAACGCCTTGCCAACCTGCAAAAAATAAAGAACTCGCGGGAAAAGCTTGCGGAAAATATTGCCCAGCTGGAAGCCCAAAGCGAAGACCTCATGCGACAGCTGGACACCATCAACGGCATTCTGAAGGCAATCAATACGCCACTGCCGACGACCCAAAACCCGCAACAGCCCGCTGCGGCGGCGATCTAACCGGCGACCGAAAGGCCGGGAAGGTTGACACACAGGGGGAGATCGCGGCTACCGATCGCGCTTGAACTGTTCCAGTGGAAAAACAATCTCCGCCTGTCTGCCACTGGCGACGGCATCGGCCAGTGAATAGCGATCCAGCAGGGAGAGAAACTCACGACTGGCCTTCTGCAGCACATTTTTCAGTGCACAAATGGATGCGACGGCACAGGAATGATTGTCGGTGCTATTACCGGCACTAAAGCATTCCACAATATCAAAGTTGGGCTCCATCTGACGGACCACGTCCCCCACCGAGATATCTTCCGGCGCCCGTGCCAGGCGCATACCCCCGTTCTTACCACGCAGGGTCTGGATAAAATTGGCACCCGCCAGATGATGCACCACCTTTACCAGATGATTACGCGAAATCGCATAGAAAGTGGCGACCTCGCTAATGGTCGACAGGGTGTCACCTTTCTGGGCAAGATAGATCAATACCCGCAGAGAATAATCTGTATGTAGCGTCAGTTGCATCGGTGCATTCTCACCTTTTTACCCGTTGTAGCCCTTTTGCCCTGGCTATCTTGACATCGACAACCCGAGCACAGTTATACTATATTCAGAATACATCATTTGATTGACTGTTTTCAGCTGGATATTCGAATCTCCGCGCGGAGACGTGACTTTTATGCCTTCGACAAATATAACCTTGAGTACCCATAACCGCGCCAGACACTCACCGTTCTGGCGTATATTCCATCGCTGATACCAGCAAACCGAGGAGCTCTACCCGTATGTCCGATTCACTTTTCAACCGTTTGGGCGGCGATGCCGCCGTCGATGCCGCCGTCGATATTTTCTATCGCAAAGTGCTGGCCGATGACCGTATTAACGAATTCTTTGCCGATGTCGACATGGATAAACAAGCCGCCAAACAGAAAGCCTTCCTGACCATGGCCTTCGGTGGCCCCAACAGCTACACCGGTGAAGACATGCGAAAGGGCCACGCACACCTGGTTGCCCGCGGCCTGAATGACAGCCACTTTGATGCCGTGGTCGAAAACCTCGGTAGCACACTGAAAGAACTGGGCGTTTCCGATGAGCTGATCGGTGAAGTCGCCGCCATCGCCGAAACCACCCGCAATGATGTTCTAGGTCGCTAGTTCATCACTCTCGACGGATAGGTTATGCCAATAATTGCATTTGATGGCCGGGAATATCTGGCTGAAGATAGCGAATCGGTTCTCGATTGCCTGATCCGGCACGACGTATCCGTCAATTACTCCTGCCGTGCAGGTGTCTGCCAGAGCTGCATGATGATGATGAAGGAGGGCACGCCTTCGGAGGCATCCCAGAAGGGCCTCAAAGACGCCCTGAAGGCACAGAACTATTTCCTCATGTGCTCCTATGTTGCGGAAGAAGATATTGCCATCGCCCGGCCGGGCAAGGATTTTCAGAGCGTGGAAACCGACGTGCTGGCGCTGGACAGACTCAATGCCGATGTCCTTCGGGTACGGCTGGTGCGACCGGAGAACTACAGCTATTTCCCCGGCCAGTTCCTCAATCTGCAAGGCCCCGACGGGACCGAGCGTAGCTATTCGCTGGCCAGTCTCGCGGATGGCGACGATTTCCTTGAGCTGCACGTCCGCCATATCCCCGGCGGCAAGGTCAGCGGATGGATACACACTGCCCTGAAAGTCGATGACCGGGTCAGTATCAGTCCGGCAACCGGCGACTGCTTCTATACCCCGGGCCAGCCCGGACAAAACCTGCTCCTGATCGGCACGGGCACCGGTCTGGCCCCACTTTATGGCATCCTGCGTGATGCCCTGCACCAGGAGCACCAGGGCGAAATCCACCTCTACCACGGCAGTAGTACGGCGGAAGGCCTGTATCTCATCGATGAGCTGAAGGCACTGGATGCCGTCCACACGAATGTTCACTACCACCCCTGCGTCTCCCAGGGCACTCCGCCGGCGGGGATGACTGCTGGGCGTGCAGACCAAAAGGCGCTGGAAGAGACCGGCAAACTGGGCGGCTGGCGCATCTATCTGTGTGGCCGCGAAGACATGGTGAAATCCGCCCGTCAGAAGGCCTTTCTGGCGGGCGCCTCACTCAAGGACATTTACGCCGATCCGTTTGTCCCTGCCGTGGATTAATAAAATATCGAGAGACAAAAAAGCCCCCTGTCTCACGCGTGAGACAGGGGGCTTTTTTCGTGCCGTGCGGGATCAGTGCAGAGACTGCTGGGACTCTTCCATCACCATGTTTTCCATCCAGGAAAAGGCCTCTTCCAGGCCCGGCTGGTTGAACAGCACCATCAGCACCACCCACTTCACCTGTTCCAGATCGATATCCGGTGACTCCAGCGCCATGATACGGTCGATCACCAGCTCGCGGCTGGCGTCATCCAACACGCCCATCTGTTCGAGAAAAATGAGAAATCCACGGCTTTCGATATCCAGCTTCTTCTCTTCGCTGGCATTGAACACGCGAATGGAGCGTCCGGCCTGAACCGACTGTGGCGCTGCATCACGCTGGGCCAGGGCCAAATCCTCCAGCCAAGTAAATGCCTTGCTGATCTCTGAATGAAGAAAACCCGCCTCACGGAGCTGGACCCGCAAGGTTTCCGGGTCTTCATCCAGGGCGGCGTCATCGTCCATATAGTTCTCAAACAGATACATCAGTACATCAAGCACATCTTCTTTCATGGTCACCTACTTTTGTCAACGCGGCAGTAGTGGCCACCGCTTGATGTGACGCGTCCCTGCAACTCCATATTTAAAAGCATGGAGGAAACAACGTCCGCCGTCAATCCACTGCGTTCCACTAGGGTGTCAATGCTCGCCGGTTCAAAACCCAGTGACACCAACAGCTGCTGCTCGGCAGGCGGCACATTGGGATCGATATCCTCCTTCTCAACACCCGCAGACTTATACTCTGTGACTGCAGCCAGCGGCCCCAGTTCCTCCAGGATATCGCCTATGTCTTCCACCAGTTTCGCGCCTTGCCGGATCAGCCGGTGACAACCCCGTGCCAGCGGGTGGTGAATAGAGCCGGGCAGGGCAAACACTTCCCGCCCCTGTTCCGCCGCCAGGCGCGCCGTGATGAGGGAGCCGCTCTTGCAGGCGGCCTCCACCACCAGCACACCCAGACTGAGGCCACTGATAATGCGGTTGCGGCGCGGAAAGTTGCCAGGCAGTGCCGGTGTGCCGGGTGAAAATTCGCTGACGATGGCGCCCTGCTCCACAATGGCCTGCGCCAGACTCCGGTGCCGGGCCGGGTAGATGCGATCCGGCCCGGTACCCGCCACGGCAATCGTGCCGCCCTTTGCCCGCAACGCCCCCCGATGACTCGCCGCATCGATGCCCAACGCCATGCCACTGGTGACGATCAGACCGGAACGACACAGAGAGCGGGCAAAGTCTTCCGCCAGACTGAGCCCGCCTGCGCTGGGGTTACGGCTGCCAACGATAGCGACCTGTGGCCGGGAGAGGAGGGCCGGATTCCCACACACAAACAGCAGTGGCGGTGGGTCCGCAATCTCTCTCAACAGCCGCGGATAGGCGGGATCGTGCAGAGTCAGGATATGGTGGGATTCACTTTCCGCCCAGCGTAGGTCAGGCTCGACCTTGTCCCAACCGGGCGCAGCAAGAAAGGCCCGGCCGGCCGGTGGCAGAGGCAGTGCGCAACGTCGCTCGGACGCGGGCAACGTAAAAAATTCACGGGGCGAGGAAAACTGCTCCAGCAGACGCTGAAACGCTATCGCACCCAGGCCGGGGGTACGATGTAGCGCCAGCCAGTAGCGTAGATCATCCCGGGGTACGGCCCCGCTGTTCGGCCCTTCCATTGCCGACATCCTCCATGAAGCCCGGGCTCAAGACCTTGTCCGGACAGATCGAAATCAGGGGTTACGCACGCTGTCGTAGAGGCGCATGGCCTTTTCGGACTCCATGACCAGCGCATAACTCACGCGGTCAAAGGTGCGGAATACCAGCACGATACCTGCCCGGACATCTGGCAGGGTGACCTTTTCGCCCCGCTTTGCAGCAAAATTGTCACGAATCACCGCGCCGCTCTGATACACCGCCAGCACATGGCCCGTTTCCAGGCCATCCTGCTCACCCTTGTTCAGCACAACGGTCTGGAACTGCCCGATGCGCGAGACACCATCCACCACGGAAATGATCTTGCCCTCGACGGGCATATTCGGTGAATGCGGTAAAAAGGCCTGGTCGACACCATCCAGCCCCTTAGGCACCAACTTGTCACCCACCAGGGTTTCGCGATTGGAATGAATGATGTGCAGGGTGCTGGGGTCACCAAACTCATCCACAACGGCATCGGCGACATGCAGGGCCTCATAGCCCAGGATATCACCACGGGCGGCCCCCGGATTGCGATAAGGCTTCCCCACACGCAATACGCTATAACGCGACTTTGGATCCTGCCCCGGCACCAGGCCGCGGGCATAGATGGTATCGCCGGCACCGGAAATCAGGCGTTGATCACTACCGGAAACGATATAGGCGGAATCTTCCACTTCACGCTCACTGAGCACCCGGGGTTGGCCGAGGAACTGGCTGATGGCATCCAGTGGAATGGTGGCAATGGGGGTGTCCACACGCTCAGCGCGTACCTTGGGTGACAGCTTCACCGTCGGTGCGCCACGCTGTACACGCAGAATCGGCCGACCCTCGGCATCATAGTCCAGATAAACCTCGTCGCCCGGGTAAATCAGATGCGGATTCTCGATCTGTGGATTAAAGCTCCACACCTCGGGCCAGCGCCAGGGGCTTTCCAGGAAACGCGCGGAAATATCCCACAGGGTATCGCCCTTGACGACCACATAGCGGTCAGGGTGGTCTGATTTCAATTTGATCGTGTCGGCCAGCACTACGCCCATGCTGAGACACAGCAACAGGCCCAGAAGCATTCTCTTCGACATCGTCATCCCTCTGTTCATCGATTTGCCCGAGTGTAGACGAATCATCCCTTGGACTCCAGTGGCGCCAGCGCTGTACGCCGGGTTATTAATAAAAGAAAATGAAAGAGATAGCGGCAAAACTTCACTTGAGTTGGGCTTGCTTTCTACCGGATTGCCGGCTACCTGGGTATAATCATCGGCTCTCGATAGCATATCTTTGATGACATTCAGGCTTTATTGATGGACTTCACATGTCAGTGTTGAACATTCTGCATTTTCCCGACCCTCTCTTGCGCCAGAAGGCCAAACCCGTCACCACGGTGGATGCCGGCATCCACCGCATCGTCGATGACATGCTCGAGACCATGTACCAGGCCCCGGGCATTGGTCTCGCCGCAGTGCAGGTCAACATCCTCAAGCGCATTATTGTCATCGATATCTCGGAAAACAAGGACCAGCCCCTGTGCTTTATCAACCCGGAGATCATCGAGGCCACGGGCAGCGAAAAGAGCGAAGAGGGTTGCCTGTCCGTGCCCGGCATCTATGAGCAGGTCCGCCGCGCTGAACATATCCGTGTACGCGCCCTGAACCGCGAGGGCAAGGCCATCGAACTGGAGGCCGGCGACCTGCTGGCCGTCTGCATCCAACACGAGATCGACCACCTCGACGGCAAGCTGTTTGTCGACCACCTCTCCGCCCTCAAGCGCAACCGCATCCGCAAGAAACTGGAAAAGCAGCGTCTGCATGCCATGTAAGCCTGTGGCCAGCGCTGCCCCTTACCCGTCAAAAAGAAGGAACACACCGTGGCCGAAGGGCTGAATATTATCTTTGCCGGCACCCCGGAATTCGCCGCCAGCAGCCTGCAAGCCCTGCTGGATTCGCCACACCGCGTGTGCGCCGCCTACACCCAGCCCGACCGGCCAGCCGGCCGCGGCCGTAAGCTTAAGGCCAGCCCGGTCAAGGCGCTGGCGCTGGCTCACGAGATCCCGGTGCTGCAGCCCAAGACCCTGCGTGACTGCGAGGCCCAAGCCGAGCTGGCTGCCTTCGGCGCCGACGTGATGATCGTTGTCGCCTATGGTCTGATACTGCCCGCCGAAGTGCTCGCAGCCCCGCGCATGGGCTGTCTCAACGTGCATGCCTCCCTGCTACCGCGCTGGCGCGGCGCAGCGCCCATCCAACGCGCCATCCTGGCTGGCGATACCGAGACCGGCGTCACCCTCATGCAGATGGATGAGGGCCTTGACACTGGCGACATGCTGCTCAAGGCCCGCACTCCCATCACCGCCACCGACACCGCGCAGACCCTGCACGACCGTCTTGCCGGACTCGGTTCACAGGCCCTGCTCGACACCCTCGCCGGCCTGCAGGCCGGCACCCTCCAGCCCGAAGCGCAGGACGACAGCCAGTCCACCTACGCCGCCAAGCTGGACAAGGCCGAGGCAGAGATCGATTGGCAACGTCCCGCCGTGGAACTAACCCGCCGGGTGCGCGCCTTCAACCCCTGGCCCGTGGCCCATACACCCTATAAAGGACAAAACCTGCGCATCTGGCTGGCCGAGGCCGTCGATGGCGACAGTAACGCCACCCCCGGCAGGGTGGTGGCCGAAGGCCGCGACGGTATCGATGTGGCCTGCGGCGAGGGCCTGCTACGCATCACCCGCCTGCAACTGCCCGGCGGTCGCCCCATCGATGCCGCCGACTATCTCAACGCCCACAGTCTGCTGGGCAAGCGGCTGGGTGCACAGTGAAGGGCCAGAACCCCCGCGCCCTCGCCGCCCAGACCCTCGCCCGCGTCACCGCCGGAGCCTCCCTCACTGCCGCCCTCAACGACAGCCCGCCACGCGCCCGCAACAACGACCACGCCCTGATCCAGGAACTCTGCTATGGCACCCTGCGCGCCTGGCCGCGCCTCGAATGCATCGCCGCCAGCCTGCTGCGCAAGCCGCTGGGCAAGAAAGACAGCGACCTACAGGCCCTGATCCTGCTCGGCCTGCACCAGCTCACCGCCATGCGCATCCCTGCCCACGCCGCCGTGGCCGAGACCGTTGGCGCCGTCAACGCGCTGGGTAAGGGCTGGGCGCGCGGCCTGCTCAATGCCGTGCTGCGTAACTTCCAGCGCCAGAGCGAAATACTGCTGGCCAAGGCCGACGACAGCGAGCCCGGACGCTGGGCCCATCCCCAATGGCTCATCGACGCCCTGCGCCAAGCCTGGCCGGACGACTGGCGGCAGATCCTTGCCGCCAATAACGAACGTGCTCCCATGACCCTGCGCGTCAATGCACGCAAACAGTCACGCGCCGACTATCTGTCGGTACTTGAACACGCCGGCATCAACGCCGAAGCAACCATCGCCAGTGACTGCGGCATCCGCCTGCAGCAGGCCATTGATGTCAGCCATCTGCCGGGTTTTGCCGAGGGTACGGTCTCGGTACAGTACGAAGCAGCGCAGCTGGCCGCCGTGCTGCTGGATGCCCGGCCCGGCGAGCGCGTGCTGGATGTCTGTGCCGCCCCGGGCGGCAAGACCGCGCACATTCTCGAGCGCAACGATGACATCGAACTGCTGGCCGTAGATATCGAGGCACAGCGCCTGCAACGGGTGACGGACAACCTACAGCGCCTCGGCCTGACTGCGAATACCTGCAGCGGCGACGCGCGCCGGCCGCAAGACTGGTGGGACGGCCGTCCCTTTGATCGTATCCTGCTTGATGTCCCCTGTTCCGCCACTGGCGTTATCCGTCGTCACCCCGACATCAAGCTACTGCGCCGCCCGGGAGATATCGAAACTCTGCTAGAGTTGCAGGGGGAGATCCTGCAGGCCATCTGGCCTCTGCTGCGCCCTGGCGGTATCCTGCTGTATGCCACCTGCTCCGTGCTGCCGCAGGAAAATGAACGGCGTATCAGCACCTTCATCGCCGAGCGGCCCGATGCCGAGCGCCGGGCCATCGACGCAGACTGGGGCCGTGCCACGGGCATCGGCCGCCAGATCCTGCCCGGCGGCATGGCCCAAATGGACGGTTTTTACTACGCATGCTTACACAAACGCGCCACGGCCCGCAGCTGACGCGCCGGCACCGGCGGCACGGCCGCCATCTGCTGAGCTGGCTGTGCGCGCTGCTGATCTGCGCCAGTCCGCTGGCGGCGGCGCAGTCGTTCAGTGTGCAGGGTGCAAAGACCACCCTGAAAGACGGCGTCTACCGCCTCGATGCACTCCTCACCTTCGCGTTGCCGAAAAAGGTGCTGGAGGCCTTGGATAACGGTGTTCCCCTGACCTTTGCTCTGGATATCGATGTCCGCCAGCCACGCCGTTACCTGTGGGATGCAAACATCGCCAGCCTCGAACAACGCACCACCCTCCAGTATTTTGCCCTCACCGAGCAATACCTGCTGCGTAACCTCAACAGCGGACACGAAGCCAGCTACTCAACCTTAACCAGCGTACTGCGCGCCCTCGGTGATATCCGCGGCCTGCCCATCATCGATGCCAAGCTTCTCGACCCCGATGAACACTATATGGTCAGCATCCGCTCCTATCTGGACTTTGAAAGCCTGCCGGTTCCCCTGCGTATGCGTGCCTACCTATCACGCAATTGGTGGCTGACCAGCGGCTGGTACAGCTGGGATCTGGGGATGCACTGATGAATGCCTTCATCACCTGGCTGCGGCGCATATCGACCAGTTTCATCCCGGTCGCGCTGATGGGCATCTTCATGCTGGGCTCGCTGTGGCTACTTTCCGCCGCCACGGAAAACTCCGCCCAGTTCGGCCGCCTGCATATCGTGTTGGTGGTCATCAATATCCTCGGCCTGATCGTGCTCACCGGCCTGATCAGCGTCAGCCTGCTGCGTCTGATTCACCAATACCGCCGTTCGGCGACCGGCTCACGTCTCACCGCTCGACTGGTGCTGATCTTTGTCGTCATGGCTGTTACACCCGTCTCCATCGTTTTCTATTTTTCGTTAGGCTTCATGCAGAAAGGTATTGATAGCTGGTTTGATGTGCGCATCGACCGCGCCATGACCGAGGCGCTGGAATTGAGCAAATCCGCACTCGACATGCGCATGCGTGAAAAACTCAAGGAAACCCGCAGCCTTAGCCGGCAGCTGCAGCAGACTGACGACAGTTCGCTGCTTTTCCGGCTCAATGAATTGCGCGAAAAATCCACTGCCAGTGAACTGCTGATTGCCCAATCCAATGGCCGGGTGATCGCGTCCTCCAGTACCGACTCCGGCACCATTATCCCCAGCCTGCCCGATGAGGCCGTGCTGCAACAAGTCAGGACTAACAGGTTCTACATCGGCCTTGCGCAGATCCGTGATCAAGGCCTGCACACCCGCGTCGCCATCGCCCTTGAACAGACAGCCGCCGCCCGCAAGGCAAGAATCCTCATCGCCCTGTATCCGGTCAGCGAACGCATCAGCCAAATGGCGGAGAACGTGCAATCGGCCTACACCAAATACAAGGAACTGGTGTATCTGCGCGAACCCCTCAAGCAGACCTTTGCCTTCACTCTGTTTCTGATTCTACTGGTCACCCTGCTGTCGGCGGTATGGGCGGCGTTCTTCTTCGCCCAGCGCCTGGTCTCACCGATTCGCATTCTGGCCATCGGCACACGCGCCGTGGCCGCTGGCAACTATCACAAGAAACTGCCCGTCACCAGCAGCGACGAACTAGGCTCGCTGGTGCAGTCATTCAGTGAAATGACCCAGCGCATCGCCGAGGCCCAGGATCAGGTTATTCGCAGCCAGCGTCAGGCCGACCGCGAACGCGCCTATCTTCGCGCCGTGCTGGGACGTCTGTCATCGGGCGTGATGACCCTGGATCGTGATCTCACCATACGCGCCGTAAACGCCGCCGCCAGCCATATTCTCGGCATCAATCTTGACTACAGCGCCGGACACAAGCTTACCAAACTGGAAATAGATTACCCAGAAGTCGCCCAGTTCGTACAGACCCTACTGCCTCATCTCAATGAAACAGAAACCGACTGGCGCGAAGAGGTCACACTATATGGCAGCAGCGGACACAAAATCATTACCTGCCATGGTACCCGGCTACCCGGCATGGAGGGCATCCCCGCCGGCTACGTGGTAGTGTTGGAGGATGTTACAGAACTGGTGCAGGCCCAACGCGATGCCGCTTGGGGGGCAGTGGCGCGGCGACTGGCGCACGAAATCAAGAATCCTCTGACCCCCATTCAGCTTTCCGCCGAGCGCCTGCGGCGCAAGTATCTCGATAGCATGGACCCAAAGGACGCCGAGATACTCGACCGTTCCACGCACACCATCGTGCAGCAGGTGCAGGCGCTGAAGGAAATGGTGCAGGCCTTTTCAGAATACGCCAAGACCCCCCAAATTCAGTTACGTCCACTCTCCTTGGGCGAGCTGATTCGTGAAGTGCTTGAGCTGTATCGCGGCTACGGTACCCAGGTTTCCTTTCACTTCGAAGAACAACAAAACCTGCCCACGGTGGAGGCCGACCCCGGCCGCTTGCGGCAACTGCTGCACAACCTGATCCGCAATGCCATCGACGCGCTTGCCGGGCAGGCCGATGCACAAATTCGCATTACCCTGACCAGCCGCAAGGAGGCTGCGAAGACCTTTGTCGACCTGGCCATCGAAGACAATGGTCACGGCATCCCCGACGACATGCTCGACAAACTCTTCGAGCCTTACGCCACCACCAAGCCGCGCGGCACCGGCTTGGGACTGGCAGTGGTCAAGCGTATCGTCGAGGAACACATGGGCAATCTGTTTGCCGAAAACACCCGCGCCGGCGCCCGTGTGGTAGTGCGCCTGCCGGCCCTGGAACAGCCTGTCGGCAATGTCACGCAGCTGCATCCGGGCCAGGCGAAAAGCCGCTAATTCAAATTATTGATTCAAGGACATCGATAAGTCATGAAAGCTACCATTTTGGTCGTGGACGACGAGCCGGATATATGCAGTTCGGTCAAGGACATCCTCGAAGACGAAGGTTACACCGTCATCACCGCCGAAAATGGCAATGCCGCCCGGCAGATCGTGCGCCGCCAGCAGCCGGACATGATCCTGCTCGATATCTGGATGCCGGATATCGACGGCATCAGTCTGCTGAAGGAATTCTCTGCCGACATGGGCTTACAAATTCCGGTGGTGATGATGTCCGGCCACGGCACCGTGGAAACCGCCGTCGAGGCCACGCGGCTGGGCGCCAAGGACTACATCGAAAAACCACTGTCACTGGCCAAGCTGTTGCACACGGTGGAAAAGACCCTCGCGGCGGCGCCATCGGCAGGGCCGAAGAACCAGCCCCGCTGCAGTGCGCCACTGGGCAAGAGCACGCAGATGCAGCATCTGCGCGAACGCCTCGAACACGCCGCCGCCTTCGACACCACAGTATTACTGATCGGTGAACCCGGCAGCGGCAAGACCTTTTGCGCCCAGTACCTGCATGGCTGTGGTAAGCGCCGCAACGGTCCCTTCATGGACATTCACAGCTGCAGCTTCCGTGACGGCAATGGCGCTGCCCTACTGCTGGGCAGCGAGAATGCCGACGGCATTACCCCGGGCCTGCTGGAACAGTGCCGTGGCGGCACCCTGTTCCTTGATGACATCGCCGAGCTGGATGCCGAACTGCAGGAATACCTCAGTGCGGTGTTGGTCACCGGACAGTGGGTGCGTATCAACGGCAGTAAGGTGCAGAACCTTGATGTACGCATCATCGCCGGCACCCGTTACCGCCTGGAGCAGGAGGTGCATGCCGGGCGTTTCCGCGAGGATCTCTACCATTTGCTGAACGTGGCGCCGATCCAGATCCCGCCGCTGCGCGAGCACGCCGAAGATGTCACCGAGCTGCTCCAGTATTATGTTAATCTGCTCGGCGACAGAGAGGGCCTGCCTTACCGTAGTTTTTCCGTCGCCGCGCAGAACCGCTTGCGTCACTACCATTGGCCGGGCAATATCCGCCAGTTAGAAAACCTGGTGCGGCGCATGCTGGTGGGGGGACTGGAATCACAGATCGAACTGGATGAGGTCGAGATCATCCTCAGCAGCCAGCAGGAAAATGTCGAGCCTGTCGCCACCAATTTCAATCTCCCCCTGCGGCAGGCGCGCGAACAGTTCGAAAAGGCCTACCTGGAATACCACCTGCGCCAGACGGGCTGGAGTGTGGGCAAGGTGGCCAAACAGGTGGGTATGGAACGCACCCACCTGTATCGAAAACTGAAATCACTGGGTATAGACACCCGGCGCGACAAACAGAATTAGCCACAAAATAATAAGAGCCAAAATTAGAAACGCGATGAAAATCATCATCCTCGGCGCCGGCCAGGTCGGCACATCGGTTGCAGAAGTCCTCGCCAGCGAGGCCAGCGACATTACCGTTGTCGATGTCGACAGCAAAAAACTCGAGGCCCTGCGTGACCGCCTCGACATTGGCACTGTGCTGGGCGAGGCCGCCCATCCGGAGGTGCTGGCCAGCGCCGGTGCCGAAGATGCCGACATGATCCTCGCCGTTACCAACAGCGACGAGATCAATATGATCGCCTGCCAGGTCGCCTACACCCTGTTCCACACCCCCACCAAGATCGCCCGCGTGCGCAGCGTCGGCTATCTTTCGCACCCACAGCTGTTCACCCAGGAGGCGTTGCCGGTGGACGTGCTGATCAGCCCCGAGCAGCTGGTCACCGACTATGTGCAGCGCCTGATCGAATACCCGGGTGCCCTGCAGGTGCTCGACTTCGCCGGTGGCAAGGTGCAACTGGTGGCTGTGAAGGCCTATTATGGCGGCCCGCTGGTGGGCCACGAGCTGAAGGCCCTGCGCGAGCACATGCCCAGCATCGAGACCCGTGTCGCCGCCATCTACCGCCGCGGCCAGGCCATCGTGCCCGAGGGTAATACGGTCATCGAGGCCGACGACGAGGTGTTTTTCATTGCCGCCAAGCGTCACATCCGTGTGGTAATGAAGGAGTTGCGGCGCCTCGACAAGCCGGTCAAGCGTATTATCCTCGCCGGCGGCGGCAACATCGGTATCCGCCTGGCGAAGACCCTGGAAAGCAAATATCAGGTCAAGCTCATCGACCACAATCCGGAGCGTTCGAAAAAGATCTCCGAGGAACTGGAAAAGACCCTGGTGCTGCTCGGCGATGCCGCCGATGAGGAATTGTTACTGGACGAACACATCAACCATACCGATGTGTTCTGTGCCGTCACCAACGATGACGAGGCCAACATTCTCTCCGCCATGCTCGCCAAACGTCTCGGCGCCAAGAAGGTGATGGCGCTGATCAACCGCGCGGCCTATGTCGATCTGGTACAGAGCGGCATCATCGATATCGCCATTTCGCCACAGCAGGCAACCATTGGCAGCCTGCTCACCCATGTGCGCCGAGGTGATGTCACCGCCGTGCACTCGCTGCGCCGTGGTGCCGCTGAGGCCATTGAGGCCGTGGCCCATGGCGACAAATCATCTTCGCGGGTAGTCGACCGTGCCATCGAGGACATCAATCTGCCGCCGGGTACCAGCATCGGCGCCATTGTGCGCGGAGACGAAGTCATCATCGCCCATCACGACACGATGATTCAGGCCGAAGACCACGTCATCCTGTTTGTTGTGGACAAGGAGCGTATCCCGGACGTAGAGCGCCTGTTCCAGGTCAGCGCCACCTTCCTGTAACGCCTCATGCAACGCGATACCATACAACGCATCGTCGGCCTGCTGATGATGGTCTTCAGCCTTAACATGCTGCCACCAGTGGCCGTCGGCCTGTGGTACGGTGACGGTGCCATCGTCCCCTTTCTGACTGCCTTTTTCGCCATCCTCAGCCTGGGCACGGCACTGTGGTTTCCCGTACGCAACGC
>JAJRWE010000246.1 GCA_024276955.1 Gammaproteobacteria bacterium | reverse complement strand
TACCCGTTCACAGGCATCCGCACCCGCACGCACGGCCGCATTGACCGCACCGGTCTCACCGCGCACCAAAATGGTGACGTAACCACCACCGACGAACTCGCGGCCAATAAGGCGCACTTCCGCAGCCTTGGTCATGGCGTCCGCCGCCTCAATTGCGGGTACCAGCCCACGTGTTTCAATCATGCCCAGTGCAATGCCGTAATTGTCGCTTGCCATCTTTAGTATCTCCTGCTGACTTGGTTCTATCATTTAGTGAGTGTAAAAATAATTGAAAATCTACCCTGCCTGGTCGGCCAAGCAGTCGTTTATGCTCTCTTGATCAATAATGCCGGCAATGGTGAGATCGGTCAGAATGCCGAAATCGCCTGCGGCATAACGTGCAGCCGAACCACTCACGGTGAACACCCAGTTGCCCTCATGGGCGCCAACCGGATCGACCGCCACCAGACGCCTACCGTTACAATCGCGCAACACCCGCAGACTGATCAGCTTGAGACCGGCGATGCGCTGAGTACACACGAGCGGCGCCTCGACCTGTAAAATCTCCATCAGCGCTCACCCTCTTCCGCTGCATCCCCTTCCGGTGGCCAGTAGTCGATGATGCCAACGATCGTGAAATCGCTCGGGTACTCTTTGCTACCCGCCGCCTCGCGGGCAGCGGAACTGCCGACACAGATCACCCAGTCGCCAGGCACGCAGCCGACACTATCAACGGCAACCAAAAGCGCACTGCCATCACGCACCACCTGCAGGTGCTTGTGTTCAAGACCCGAGATACGATTGGTCGACACCAGGGGGTTTACAATCTGACAAATCTTCATCCGCGGGCTTCCTGTGTGGCCTGTGCGTTGACCGAACAAGCCAGCACCTCGATGCGGCCACCGACGTTACAGTCGCGAACCACCTGCAAGGTGTGCAGCAAGCCACTCTCGGCGAGCTTTGCGTAACGCGCGGTTAAGGCATCCGTCACGCGGGCGCAACGTTTGATCGCACGCTCACGTGCACCCGGCACCTGGCCGTGGTAGTCATAACGCACCACCACCGGAATGGGCAGGCCATGCGAGACATTGAGTTTGGTAAAAATACTCACCCCGACATCGAGATCCTGCGTGGCCTCTTCAACGGTGTCGAGGTAGGCGAAATAGGTCAGATTGCGTAGCTGCACTTCCTCAAAACCAATGCCCGCACCGATAAAACGCTCGGCGTGGCCGATGTCCTCATAATGTTCGCCGTGGAAAGCACGTACATAATCGATCTGCGAAAAATTGTTGGCGATCAGCCGGGAAATCAGTTTCGCCATACCCGGGGCGACGTTATCAGCCGTGGCGTAGACAAGCTCGGTGATGCGTGCCTCTGCCTCGTAAGCCGATAAGCGCAGGGTCTGTTTGCGGACCTCATCGGCATCAAGGTAACGCTCAAGACCCATATCACCGCTGGCATCCGGCACATGTACGCGAATCACGTCGGTATCTGTATCCAGCCCTATCAATAACAGGTCAATAGAGGCACCACAGCAAAAACTGTTTTCTATCGCCTGGCGGAAAGCACTCAGCTGATCAAGCCCGCCCTGTGCGGCACGGGTCGCATCGGAGCCGTGCGCGGCACAACCCTGATTGTCAGGGTCACCCGAACTGTAATGATAGACGGCCACCTTGAGGTAGCGCGTCGGCATGTCGGTGTCATTGGGCCGACCTTCACGAAGCCGCAGCATCTCGGTCTCCACCCATTTTTGAATGCTGTCATCAACATCAAACATGGCGCCCGCATACGACTTGCGGCGCACGGCCCGGTAAGGCAACCGCAATACATAGCGAATCACATGCGCCAGCCGACCATCGGCGCAGGGCGACACATCCAGGGTGTGGAATCCACAGTCCTGAATAAAGGTGTGAAACGCCTGTTCTTCTTCCACTGAGCCCAGCGGGGCCTCGGTAAAAAACTCGTCGCAAAAACGACGGTAGGTCTCGAACAGACACCAGGCAAACAGACGGCGCATATCGAGCTGATTCACCCAGGCATCTTCCAGAATCTCCGCAGGAAGACCAAAACCCAGCTGTTCGCGCGCGATGGCTTGCGCCTGCACCTCAAACCCTTCCTCATGTTGCAGCGCGGAGATCCGTTTCAGAACCGGGACAATGGCATCGAAGGAAGCCTTCACGCAGCGCTCATAATCAAACAGCTGCTGATTCTCATCGACGCGCGTCAATGCATGGGTTTCATGCCTGCCCTGCGCCTGCGCTACAGCCGGTCGCGCCGCGCCAATCGTGCCTCGCCTGAACGAGTTGGATTGGCGACTGGATTTACCCAGGGGCGCCGTTGTCTGCGACCAGCAGAGCGAGCGTGGATGATTGCGACGTGAACTCAGCATTACGACTTAAACCGGGGTCAGCCCCGCGCGCCCCCTGAGTAGGTCACCAGAGAGCCTTTTTCGGTACTGCCACTGCCACCTGTCACCTTACTGACGGGTTCGCTCAATGCTTCATTTCTCTTGCTCGGCGGGGTTGGGGCGATTGCGTTACCGCGGCGGGTTGGATTACGCCGCATGGCGGATCTGCCTTCAGTGCCGGTAACAAGGTCTCCAGTATCCCAGTCATTACCCGTGATCTTTGAGCCGATGCCTTCGCCACTGATGCGGGACTTCACGCGCCCCTCGACGCTGGCCACCGTCTCCGGCCGCGGCGATTCTGCGCGCACCGAACCATCGCGTGCTGAACCCTGAGTCGCACGGGCAGAACGAAACTCTTCCGTACCCGTTACCTTGCCCGTGGCCATACCGAATGGCCCGGTGATCTGCCCCTGAGCATAACGGGTTCCCGTCACACCAGCCGGATCGCCTTGCGCGGTCTGGGTGGCCATGTTGGCAATACTGAACTGCCCCCACGGCGCATCTTCACCCAGCGACTGTGGAAAATCCGGGCTGGCGGGCTCCGCAGCGGTCGCCGCACAGGCACCCGCATACTGGTCGGCGCCGATATAGGGCGTCCCCGTCAATGACTCACAGCTGCCCTTTTCAGTCCCGGTCATTTTGCCACCGATACCGGGCTGCTGGCCGGTCATCACGGCACCCGCGGTACCCCGTTGCACCGAAGTACGCGCCGCAGCGGTGGCTGACGCCTCTGGCTTGCAATAATTGTAGTATTGCTCTGCACCCGCATAGCCAGTACCGGTAATCGCCTTGCAGGTACCGGGTTCGTCACCCGTGACCTTGCCGGAACGTCCGGTCATGGTGCCCGTCACCAACTTACCGCTAAATGTCTGTGAGGCGCCCACCTTGGCGTCCTGCGGTGCCGGCGTAGTGGCGCAAAAATCACGGTACTGTTCCCCGCCGACGTAGTCATCGCCACTGATAATACGACAGCTGCCAGGCTCATCGCCGGTAACCCGCTCGCTGCGCCCGACCATGGTACCGGTTACGGAACCACCGCGCAGGGTGTTAGTGAGGCCGACTTTGGTCGGCACTTTGGCAGACATCTGATCCTCACCCGTCTGCATATACTGGCTGCCGGTCAATTCGCGCCCGGCACCGGACTCGTCGCCCGTTACCTTGGATGAACGACCCACCTTGTTGCCGGTCACCGACTGACCCTTGCGGGTTTCGGCGCGCGCCACTTTGGCGGGAGCCGGGGTGGGAGCAGACTCAGATCGAGCGCCGCAGAAGGTCTCTGCATGCCCGGCCCCCAAGTATTCAACACCCGTCACCTGCTGACAGCTGCCAGGCTCATCACCGGTCACATGGTGGCTGCGACCAAGCTCATTGCCAGTCACCGCGTTGCCGCGAAGGGTAGCGCTCAGACCAACCTTGGGCGACATCTTGTTCGGCTCGGACTGACAGAAGTCACGAAAAATATCCGCGCCCATATATTCGGTGCCGGTCACATCACGACAGGTACTGGGCTCGTCACCCGTGGTCTTGGGACTACGACCCACCATGGTGCCGGTGACCATCTGACCCTGACTGGTTTCACCTGCACCCACTTTCCAGGGTGCATCTTGCGCCGCACCCACCGAGGCGTTCTTTGGCGGGCGAACACGACCACAGGGAGAACTCTTTTTCTGCCCGGTCTTACCCTGGCGGCTACGCTGCGTACGCAGTTCCTGAGCCAGTTCACGACCGGAAATAAGGGGATTCGCCACACGCACGGTTTGCGCGGCGGTCATACCGTTGGCACTCACACCCGCCTTGCCGCGAGCAGACATCGCTTGGCGGCGTGCCAGCGCAGTCACGCGGCTGTTGTTCGCGGCACTGGCCTTCACAATCGTACGTCTCTTTACTGGGCGTTGCGGTTTACGCGATCTGGCGCCAGTCGTCGATACCTCGGCAACCTTGTCTCCGCTGCAGTCCCCTTTGCAACCACAACCACAATCTGTGGGCGGTTTTTCTGTCCCCGCGTCCGTCATCTTTTTTCCTGTAGATTCCGGGCCACGCACCCGATCACGACCACTCACGCTGCTCTTGCCATGCGCTGACATTGCTTGCCGGCGTGCGATCACCACAGCACGACTGCTGCTCACGCTGACGGCAGAGGGTCTTCCAGCAGCAACAGCCGCTGGCCGCCTGCTTGATGCGCCTTTTGCATCTTTCTGCGCAGGCGTTCCCGCTGCGACAGGAGCCGGCGGCATCCGCACACGATCATGACTGCTCACACTGCGCTTACCACCCGCGGACATTGCCTGGCGGCGAGCCACGGAAGCGGCACGCCCCGTTGTACCCGCAGACTCTGAGTAAGCGGCAGGTTTCGCGCTTGTCGCGGAAACCGTACTGTTAGCCGTCGCCTTACCGCCACTGATCAAGGCTTGGCGCCTGGCGAGTGCAGCCTGGCGTCCGCTACTGTTTTTGTTGACAGTCTGTGCCATCGTAAACCCCGTCACGTTGTTTGCTGTGTTCGAACCTTGTCAGTAGTTGCCCCAAGATTGGGGCAACTACCATGGAGTCCCTAGCCGCGACCCTCGTAAACCACAAAGCAGACACCCTGACTTTGGGTGTAGGTATCGTAGCCGAGCAAACGGACATGGTGATCCGGGTAGGAACGGCGACAAGCTTCCAGCTCATCAAGTACGCGATCAAGGCTTGTTTCACCGAAAAACGGCAGCTTCCACATTGTCCAATAATGGTTGAATGCACGGCCTGGAAGCTCGTGCTCAATGGACGGGGTCCAGCCCTGCGCGATAATGTAGTTTATCTGTGCTTCAACCTCTTGCTGGGTCAGCTTGGGCAGGAAGCTGAAAGTCTCCAGCGTAGGAGTGGTCTGGTAGTCGCCCATTTCATGCGTGCCAGTCATAATAATTTCCTCATATTAATTTTAGCTTCGGTTCGCTAACGGCTGTTTACTTAACATCCAGCTTGTCAATGGTGTCGAACTCGAACTTGATCTCTTTCCAGGTCTCCATTGCGATGGCCAGCTCTGGACTGTGGCGGGCGGCTTCGGTGAGAATTTCCTTCGCCTCACGCTCAAGCTCACGCCCTTCGTTGCGCGCCTTAACGCAGGCTTCCAGTGCGACACGGTTTGCAGCGGCACCCGCAGCATTGCCCCACGGATGGCCCTGGGTTCCACCACCAAACTGGAACACCGCATCGTCACCAAAGATGGCGAGCAGGGCCGGCATGTGCCAGACATGGATACCACCAGAGGCGACCGCGAAGACACCCGGCATTGAGCCCCAGTCCTGGTCAAAGAAGATACCGCGTGAACGATCTTCAGGAATAAATGATTCGCGCAACTGATCAACAAAGCCCAGCGTCGCATTGCGATCACCTTCAAGCTTACCCACCACGGTACCCGTGTGCAGATGGTCACCGCCGGAAAGACGCAGGCACTTGGCCAGCACGCGGAAATGGATACCATGTTTCGGATGGCGATCAATAACACCATGCATGGCACGGTGAATGTGCAGCAACATGCCGTTTTTGCGGCACCACTTCGCCAGGCCTGTGTTGGCCGTAAAACCAGCCGTCAGGAAATCGTGCATGATGATCGGCTGTCCCAATTCCTTGGCGAACTCGGCACGCTCATACATCTGCTCAGGATCAGCGGCGGTGACGTTCAGGTAGTGGCCCTTGCGCTCACCGGTCTCTTCCTGGGACTTGCTAACAGCCTCGGCAACAAATTCAAAACGGTTCTGCCAGCGCATGAACGGCTGACAGTTGACGTTCTCGTCGTCCTTGGTGAAGTCCAGGCCACCGCGCAGGCATTCGTACACCGCACGACCATAGTTCTTTGCCGACAGGCCCAGTTTGGGTTTGATCGTCGCGCCCAGTAACGGACGGCCATACTTGTTCATCTTGTCACGTTCTACCTGAATGCCGCTCGGTGGACCCATGCAAGTCTTGATGTAGGCAATCGGGAAGCGAATATCTTCCAGACGCAGATGTCTGAGTGCCTTGAAGCCAAAGACGTTACCCACCAACGAAGTCAGCACGTTAACCACCGAACCCTCTTCGAACAGATCGATAGGATAGGCAATAAAAACGTAGAAGGCTTCAGGGTCACCCGGCACATCTTCGATGCGGTAGGCGCGGCCCTTGTAATATTCGAGATCGGTCAGATATTCAGACCAGACAGTACTCCAGGTACCGGTTGATGACTCAGCCGCCACGGCAGCAGCCACTTCCTCGTTGGGTACGCCCGACTGGCCGGTGACCTTAAAGCAGGCCAGCAGGTCAGTATCGAGCGGAACGTAATCTGGGGTCCAGTACTTTTCGCGGTACTCTTTCACGCCCGCTTGGTAAGTGTTGCTCATTATGAAGTACCCTCTCTAGTGCAATGATGAATGAACGACGAATAATAAACCTGTGCTCATGTCGCTTAAATAGTGAATGAGCTTGGACTGCATTGATGAATGAACGATGAATAACAAACCGGTGCCCATGTCACTTAACTCAGTAGTGAAACAAGCTTGGACTGCATTGTCATAGAGCCGCATGATAAATAACAGTTTAAATTACTTAAGTTGTCCTTTAGTATATGTTTAATGACAAGCCTTTATACGAGGTCGAGTACCATACGGCCTCATTATTACTACAATTACCAATGACTTCCCGAAACTTCAATCCTAACGATTTTAACGAACCTTAACTACCTCAACAGGCCCACTGTCGATTACATGTCAATACGCCATGCAACCCTCCGTCAGCTGGAGATTTTCGATACCCTGGCGGTGCATATGAGCATCACCCGCACTGCCGACGCGCTGCATCTTTCCCCTCCGGCGGTTTCGATCCAGGTCAGACAGCTGGCGGAAGCGGCCGGCCAGCCGTTGATAGAACAGGTCGGTAAGAAGCTTTATTTCACCGATGCAGGCAATGCAGTGGCATTGACCTGCCGGGACCTGTTCGAACGCATGGAACGACTCACCCAGGAACTGGCGGCACTTCAGGGCCTGGAAAAAGGCAGCTTGCGACTCGCCATCATTACCACCGCAAAATATTTTGTGCCGCGTCTGCTGGGCGCATTCAGCGAGCAACATCCGGACATTGATGTATCACTGTTCGTCGGCAACCGCAAGGCCATTCTGGAACGGCTTAGCCACAATCAGGACGACCTGTACATCCTGGGACAGCCGCCCAAAAATCTCAAGCTCACCGCAACGCCCTTCGCCCCCAACCCACTGGTTGCCATCGCCTACCCCGGACACCCTCTGGTCAGTCAATCTGCGATCCCGCCTGCCCGCCTGGGCAACGAGCCCTTCATCTCCCGCGAGCTGGGATCCGGCACGCGCCGCGCCTATGAGGATTTCTTCCGGCAGCACAAGACAGAACTCAGAATACGCATGGAACTGGGTAGTGACGAAGCCATCAAACAGACCGTTGCGGGGCGGCTCGGGATCACCATTCTTGCCAAAAGCACGGTGCAGGCCGAACTGCTCAGGGGCGACCTTGTCCTGCTCGACATACAGGGACTCCCGCTTGAGCGCCAGTGGTATGTGGTCTACCCGGAGCAAAAATTACTGGCGCCCGTGACAAAGGCATTCCAGGCGTTTCTGATCTCCCAACACGGGGATGCGACTACGCCCTGACCCGGGGCAGTCCGAAAGAAACCATCTTCCGCCAACTCCAGATGTGCCGATTGCGGGTAGACTTGTTCTGTTGCCGTCGCTTCCTTCTCTGTACCGTCAGAACTTTTCCGGACGCACCACCTCCACGTCGCACATGAACAGGATCATGGCATAGTTGGCGTAGTAGTGCTCCCGAAAATGCCCGACGATGGCCTCAGCCACCGTCGCATCGCACACCACTTCGACACGGATGTTAGTGCTGGTGCTCCAGTCGGCATCACGCACACCCCGGTGACCTTTACCACGGGCGTTGGTAATGGTATAGCCGTGGGCGCCCAGGCGTTCGAAATCATCGACCAGGCTATGCTCCAGCGCGGACTCCGTGATGATAGTAACGAGCTTACGGGTATCAAGCGACATTATGATGTCATCCTCCGGAGCCATGCAGCAGGTTGGCAAATTGAAGATAGAGCGGTATTCCCACCAGAATATTAAACGGGAAAGTCACCCCCAATGAAACACTGATCGACAGCGTAGGATTCGCCTCCGGCACCGTCAGTCGCATTGCCGCCGGCACGGCAATGTAGGAGCCACTCGCCGCCAGGGTTGCCAGCATCATGATACCCCCCGTCGACATCCCCAACATCAGGCCCAGCCAACCACCCACGACCGCCGAAAATAACGGGAACAGAATGCCAAAACCAACAAGGAACAGGCCATAACGGCGTAGGCTACTTATTTGACTGGCTGCGATCAAGCCCATTTCCAGCAAAAACAGTGCAAGTATCGCCTTGAATAAATCAAAAAACAGCGGCGCAATCGGCTCCACTCCCTCGGGGCCGGCAACCCAGCCAATCAACATCCCGCCGACGAGCAGCACCACACCCTTACCCAGTAGCACTTCGTGGGACAGCTTCCCCCAGCGCGTCTCGCGGGAGATGCCGCGCGCCAAAATAATCCCCACCAGGATCGCAGGCACCTCCAGAATCACGACCATTAGGGGCATATAAGACTCGAAGCTGATATCCTGAGAGGCCAGATACGCCACCGCCACAGCAAAGGTACCGACGCTGACCGAACCGTAATGGGCGGCGATAGAGGCCGCATCAGGGCGCTTGAAGCGGCCGACATACCGCAGCACCGGATAGGCGACCAATGGCAACAGAAAACCCATCAGCATCACCGAAAGTACGGGGCCTACCAGCTCAGCAAAGGGCTGTTTGGCCAGCTCTATCCCCCCCTTCAGGCCGATGGATATCAATAACAGTACCGTCAAGCCTTCATAGATAGCGGGCGGCAAACGCAATTCAGAACGCAAGACTCCGGCAATTAGCCCGAGGATAAAAAAGAGTACGATAGGGTCTAGTGGTGTCATGGAATAAATCAACCGCTCATTTTATTGAAGATTCATCGATTTTAGACATTATATTCTCCCGCATATCAAAAACACGGGCTGTACAACGGCAGTTACCGCACAATAGACATTATGCCGAAACAGTCATATAAACTGAAATCGATAGTTTCTATTATTGATATAGAGTATTACCTATGACTTATTCGGCCTCTGAAAACCTTATTCGACACATCTCCCTGCGCCAGCTGCAGATATTTGAAGCCGTGGTTCGCCTCGGAGGCTACACCCGTGCCGCTGAGGCACTGCATCTGACTCAGCCCACCGTTTCCATGCAGGTTAAAAAGCTCAGCGCGACCATTGGCTACCCCTTGCTAGAGAAGGTTGGTCATCATCTTCATACAACAGCTGCTGGTGACGAAGTTTATGCCTCAGCCCAGAGCATCCTTGGCAGCATGGTGTCGCTGAGTGAATCGACAGCTGCGCTTGAAGGCGTGGTCAAGGGGCCGCTGCGCATTGCCGTCATCACGACCGCCAAGTATTTTATGCCCCACCTGTTGGGGGCCTTTATCACACAGCACCCCGAAGTGAAGCCCATATTGAAGGTTACTAACCGCTCCCGGGTACTTGAGCGCCTGAAATCCCGTGAAGATGATTTATTGATCATGGGGCAGGTTCCCCTTGGGCTTGATGTAGAAGCTTGCCCGTTTGCTGAAAACAAGTTGGTGGTCGTCGCAAGCACCCGCCATCCCCTCACACAATGCTCATCCATTTCGCTACAGCGGCTGAGCGAAGAGCGTTTTCTGGTACGTGAAGCGGGCTCTGGAACGCGCTTAGCCGTGGACCGCCTGTTTGCCGAACAGGATCTCAAGATTCAGCCCTACATGGAACTGGGCAGCAGTGAAGCTATTAAACAGGCCGTTATGGCAGGACTGGGGATATCTGTTTTATCACAGCATAACCTGCGGCTGGAGCTTGCCGGCAACAATATTGCGGTGTTGGATGTGAGTGGATTCCCACTAATACGCAGTTGGTATGCCGTACACCTGAAAGGCAAAAAACTATCGCTGGTGTCCCGTAGTTTTCTGGACTTCCTGCTGCAACAAGGTAAGAACATGTTGCAGCATATCCCAGAGGGACAACCAGCCGCTGGCCCGGCAATGGAACATCGCCACCGCGACAATGACCCGGGACAGGTGCTGGCACGGGCCGAACAGGCACTCGGCGAGGCCGAAGACGCCCGACCGGTTATCGGAAAATAAGTCGTACGCATGATCATCATTTATGACCGCAGAGGCCTCTGCGAACTGGCCCGCATCGACGCCGACAGCCTGCGCACTGCCAACCTGCGTGGAAGCAATTTGGAAAATGCCAACCTGGTGCAAATGGACCTGAGCGGCAGCGATCTGCGCGAAGCCAACCTGGCCGGCGCCGACCTGCGCCTGGCCAACCTCAGCAACGCCGACCTGCGTGGCGCCATCCTCAGCGACGCCCTGCTGGACGGCGCCAACATCGACAATGCCCGCGGCTATCACCCCGCACTATCGGTTTCCATGGAACCCTCGAACGCAGAGCAACACCCCTAATCCCCAACGGGCTCAACACAGCCGCCGCCCCGTTAACTTCACATCGTCATTTCGGACTTACCCCGGAAACCAGTGAATTCAACGAGTTATGGATGCCGAAACAAGCCCGGCATGACGGGAAAAGGTGCTAGAATTCATGAATTCTGTCTTCAATAGCATCGATCATGCTACCTGTTCCGCACAGTGATGGATTGCACCACAGCAAGACTTTGTTAACGAGACAGTACTGTTATGGCATTCAGAGTGAGCGGCGTGCAAAAATAACGATAATAAGGACAGCCAGCGTCACCACCCACCCCAAAACATACACCACCATCGCCCGTTTCGCCTTTTCCTTTTCCAGCCAGGTGCGCGGATAGACACCCTTGAGCAGGAAAACAATCTTGCTGGCCAGGTTGACGCACACGATATTGACGGCCAACAGCAAACCAGCCCCAATAGCGAGACTCATATTTCCCTGCCCTAACATGATGCCCAGTGTGGCCGCTGGCGGAAGTAGTGCCACGGCAACCATGACCCCAACCAGCACGCTTGACAGACCCGTCGTCAAAGACAACGCCGCTGCCGCGCCCGATGCAAGCGCCAGGACAATGGAATCCATCCCAACTTCGGTACGTGACATAAGCTCATCACTCAAAAGATCAGATGGCCAGAAAACACCCAGACCGACTGAGAGCACCACGGCCAGCAGGATTCCCGCGAGAAAGGTTTTCACCGATTTTCGCACCAAGGGAAAATCACCCAGGGCAGTACCCAGGCTCAGCGCAAGATTTGGCCCCAATAATGGCGCAATCACCATCGCACCGATCACGATGGCAACATTGTTCTCGATCAGACCGATCGCGGCCACGATCGTCGACAGCATGACTAAAACAAGAAAGTTGAGATCCAGTCGCGTATTTTTTTCGACCTCCTCATAAAGCGCCTCTCGCGCCTGGGTTGTTGAGTCCTCTTGCTTCCCCTCCTTCTCCTCTGGCCGGGGCAGCGACGCCTCCACGGCCAGAACCAATATCCGCGCAGACGGCTGCGCACCCAGGACATTCTGCAGGGCATCCAGCACCCACTGAATCTTGTCATCGGCCACCAGCAACCGCATCTGCTGCATGCCATCCTCACCCACAACACCCAGACGAAAATCCTGTGCTTGCACCTTTTCTGCGATGGCGGAAATCGTATCAGAACTCCCCGCGCCAGCGACCACCTCAACATATTTCATGTTTATTTTATTCCCTGTTTCAGTACCGCCCCGCTTATGTACACACGACGCATTACCTTAATACCTTTAACAACACGCGAGAATGTGTCAATCTTCTTTATTGGGAGAATATTGGTGGAAAACTTTGGCTACGGCTCATCGCATAACGACATTTCCTGCATGGGCCGCGAGCCCGTCGGACGACATCACGAGCGCCGCAGAAACCGACCCCTGAGCAGGTCCCGGCGGCTGAGGGGGCGCTCCTCCAGCTGCGGCTGCGGACCTGATGATTCCGTTGCCGCGGTCTCTTCCAAGACGTCTGTGCTGGCGTCCGGATCACGTCTTTCCTCACCAATCAAGCCCCGCAGCACCGCGGCGGCGGTGGCCACGGCGGTCTCCTGGTCGGCAAACCGGGACATGGGTGAAAACAGCGTGCACACTTGATAACGTCCGATACCGTCTTCCTCGGCGGCGATGAATTCATATGCGCCGGTGGGGAACTCATGGATGCATTTCTCTCCCAACCGCAGCCCGCTCCAGTCGTCACCCTCGCGCGGGATCAGCATCAGGCCCATGAACCAGGGCGTGACCATCACGCCCAGGCTGTGCCCCTGCCAGGGGCGAAAGTCCACCGCCTCCACGCGCAAATCATCATTGATCACGGGCATATGCCGCGTGCGTGCCTGCTGGATGCGCCTGAAGGCCCGCTCCAGGCCCTGGCTAAGATAGTCGGGACAGGTCATTGTCGATCCTCGGTCAGCAGAAAATCATTCTTTGTGTCGTCGCAGTGCGCATAGATCCAGTCATCCAGCAGGTGAAGTCTGGCTTTAAGATGAATTCTTTTATTACCATGTACTTAGACTTATCTCGAAGCGGTCAACTGATTAATCTAGGTTCAAGTGCACGGCATACCAGCGCCGCTTGATAGGGAAGCCCGCCACGTTCAACACCACCAGCTTGCCGGCGGCCTGTTCCAGGCGAAGGCTGTGCAGGGACAGCACCGCCTTTAGGCGGTCAGATTTATCTGCGATACTGGCCGTTGCCCTGCTGAAGGGGGGTAGGGCATGGAATATCGCTACGCTAGTCATGCCGTTTACAAGACTCAGTATCATTCTGTATTTTACTCGTTACACCGCTCTGCGGTGCGGCGCAAGAAAGCCAGTCTAATCCACTGGGGTGGCGCTGAGCGCCACGGGATGTGTAACACCGCAGAGCGGTGTCACAAGTTCAGTCCTTTTCTTGCCCACCTGCTCAAACAGGGGCAGATCGACCTGCGCCTCCAGCCTCTTTATTTGAATAGATATGGCCGGTTGCGTGAGGTGAAGCTCCTTTGCGGCGAGAGTGCGGCGAGAGTGCGGCGAGAGTATAGCTGCCGTTTCGGTAGGCGGACTCAAACAATTTCAGCTGTTGCAGGGTGAGATGCACGGCAAACATCCATAAATAAATGTTAATGGATTTTATAACAATAATTAATTTTTATAAATGGATGAACACGTCTATATTGTCACCTCGCAGGACAACCGGCGGGTCTTCCGGGAAAAATAACCGGACGATTAGACAGCGTTTGTTAGGGCTAAGGGCGCTTATTTCCTGAGCCGAAGGTCAAAGCAACATGAAGAGGGTGCTCTTCAATGGCTGATAAAACCTACAACGCGGGTGTATAAAGAGTACCGCGAAACTCACTGGCTGCCAAGAAGGCCGTGGAGGAGTTGGCGAGCAAGGCGTGATGAGCTACTATCTGACCCTGGATCGCAACGCCGACCGCTATGTGAAACGCATTTTCGGTGTCAACAATTACACCATCATCGATCACGTCGAGCGCCTGCCGGAAAAGCTGCCAACACTGTTTGCCAGCCTGACTCGCTAATCTTTGGGAGTCGCGTGAACAGAATCCGTGATGTGCCCGTGTATGCCCAGCGGGATGACGAAGTCACCGCCAAGCTCTACAATCTTTGGCGCCGGGCAAAGCTACACCACCCCTGCCCGATGCGCATTTCCCTGCCAAGTTATCCGGGCATGGTCATCCTTCTGGAAGAACGTGAATGGATCTGCGCCAATGAGCGGCAGGGCGACTTGCCGGTGCTGGCCTGGATGGCATTTGAGGATCAAGGGCGTGATGCCCTGCATGAGCCGGTCAAGTGCAAACTTAACTATTACCATGTTGCCGCATCAAAATTGCGTGGCGCCGCGCTGAGATTGATGGAAGAAAAACTCGAGCACTCCCTGCATGACGATGAGAAACTCGAGTGAAACACGACAAGCAGTTAGCGCCCGCCGGGCTCTTATTTATCGAATACATACGGGATAACAAGGGAGAAACAACATGGCGCTGGTTAACATGCGTGACATGCTCTACCACGCTTATGAAAACAACTATGCGGTTGGCGCCTTTGATTTGGTCAGCCTGGATTTTCTGGAAGCGGTAGTCGACGCCGCTGAATGCTCCCGGGCGCCCGTGATCCTGAGTGTGGCCGAGCCCCATTTCGCCCATTACGACTTTGAACTCATGATGCCGGCGGTGGAAGCCGCTGCCAAACGCGCCTCCATCCCGGTGGCCATCCAGCTTGACCACACCACCTCCCTCGAATCTGCCAAACGCGCCATCAATCTGGGCTGCAACGGCATCACCCTCTGTTCCGCCAACCGACATCTTCCTGACAACATCAAGCTAAGCCAACAGATCGCCGCTATGGCCCACAGCTGCAATGTGCCCGTGGTCGGTGAAGTGGGCTATGTGGGCTCGGATGACAATGAGGATGCCTCGGCACTGACTCTGCCCGTTGAAGCCCACACCTATGTCGAACGCAGCGGGGTCGATTTCCTCTCGGTCTCCATCGGCACCGTGCAGGGTCGATCCAAGGGGCGCACCAAGCTCGATTTTCAGCGCCTGAAACAGATCCATACCGCCGTCGACATCCCCTTGGTATTGCACGGCGGCAGTGGACTGAACGAAGAACAGTATCGCCGGCTCAGCTCACTGGGTGTCGCCAAGATCAACTATTTCACCGGGCTTTCTGATGTCGCGGCAAAGACCATGCGTTCCCAGGTAAAGGCCAACCGGGAAGGCAGCTTTACCGATTTGAAACAGGGAGTCAAAGAGGCCATCTGCACCGAGGTAAAACGTTGCTTGCGACTGTGGGGTAGCGCCGGACGGGCCGCTGAAGTGTTGACGCAGTGCGAACCCTGGGCCCCTGTAGAGCACTTGATTATCTACAACGTCGTCGACCACATGAGCGACGAGCAAGCCCAGGCCATGATAAGCAAAGGACGGCAGATCCTCTCCAACATTCCCGGCGTACGCGACGTCTTCACTGGCGAAGCCGTCCAGGAAGGCGCCAAATACCGCTTCTGCTGGCTGGTGCGCTTTACCCATAAGGCCGTGATCGACAGCTACCGCGTCCATCCCGACCACGTCCGCTTTGCCGACACCCTGTTCCGGCCCTTTGCCGGCGACCGTATCAGCATCGACTATCAGGACTGCTCCGTCACCAGCAGTGTCTCCACTCCGGGCAAGATGTAGAAACCCCATCCCACATCACCACGCCCTTCACACACTGTCAGAATATTCAGCAAATCAAGAAATACCAGTACCTGTTCCTCAGCCCCGGCGATTTTCTTCTCCGTGATGCCGTACTTCGCCGCACGGCGCGTAACCGCTGACTACATCGAGCACCCCAATTCCACCTAGGCTATCGGATTGGGGCAACACTTGTGGTAAGCATCTTTCCAGTCCTCCTCTTGTTTCGTTTAGCGCGCTTACCTTCACGGGGTTGTGCGAGCCCCCTGTGGTTATGTAACTCCATGAATATAAATAAATAATATATCTGGCATAGGCATTGCTACTACGCAGCGAGATAGCGGGTCTTTTAACCTAGATTAATCGGTTGAACGGCCTGCCCAGTGGTTCTGAGTGTCCGTCTGACGTAGCAAAAAAATGAGTTAATGGCTTTGTTCCTTAACGAGTTTTTTTGCATAGTCAGGCGGGTACTCAGAGCTGCTGGGCAGGTCGTAGCGTCCTCACCCTGCAGGTGAAGTCTGGCTTTCAGGTGAATTCGTTGATGACCATACACTTAGACTTACCTCAAAGCGGTCAACTGATTAATCTAGGTTTAATGGCCGGAAAACTATCCACTGTACGGAAGGGGATGGTTGACGATGTCAAAAAGTCTATTTCCGGACTGGCGCTTGTTAGACGCCTCGAGACAAATCTTCCGTGCCGTCGGTACAGGCAGTTTTTCGGTGTGTGACGACAGGTACGCCTGTGTCTGGAAAGTGTCTCGCCTGTTCCGTACTTTCTCTGCCCCTGGATTGGCAAGCGTGTCCCTCAAGCTGGAGCTGAATCATGACTGAAACCTTTTATGAAGTACTGCGGCGCCAGGGTATTACACGCCGCAGTTTCCTGAAATTCTGCAGCCTGACGGCAGCCTCGCTAGGTCTTGGGCCCGCCTATGCCGCCAAGTTCGCTGAGGCCATGGAGACCAAGCCGCGCATTCCCGTGCTGTGGCTGCACGGTCTGGAATGTACCTGCTGTACGGAATCGTTTCTTCGCTCTGCGAACCCGCTCGCCAAGGACGTGATCCTGTCGATGATCTCCCTCGACTATGACGACACCATCATGGCAGCGGCCGGTCACCACGCCGAGGCGATCCTTGACGAGATCATCGAGGACTACAAGGGCAACTACATCCTCGCTTGTGAAGGCAACCCACCGCTGAATCAGGACGGCATGTCCTGCATCATCGGTGGCAAGCCCTACCT
>JAJRWE010000036.1 GCA_024276955.1 Gammaproteobacteria bacterium | reverse complement strand
TCGACCGCAGTCGAGCTGGCGACAGTCTAACGGAAATTGTCTGGCAGGTGGTGGAGCTGAAGGACGGCAGCAGCGTGCAGCATGGCAGCGAGCCCTTTCCACTGGGCGCCATGCAGCGTTCGGTGGCCATCACGCCGGTGAGCACCAGCCGCGCGGTGGCCTTTGCCTCGGTGCAGGCCGCGGCCGGGCAGTCGTTGGGACGCGCTGCCTATAATCTGGATGACATCATCGGCGAGGCCTCGGTGACTTTGGCACTGTCATCCGCCAGCATCGACATGCGCCGCAATTCGGCACTTGGCAGTGCCGACATCGGCTGGTTCGTGGTGGAGTTCAACGGCATACCCGCGGTTACCTTGCCCAGCCCGGTGGCGGACTGGCGCCTGGACGAGACAAGCTGGAATGGTACTGCCGGAGAGGTGGCCGACAGCAGCGGCAATGGCCTTGATGGCGTTCGTGTGGGCAGTGCGACGCCGGTACCGGCCAAGGTCTGCAATGGTGCATCGCTGAATGGCAGCAGCGACTATCTGCAAATAGCGGATAACAACCTGCTGGATATTACCAGCACCCTGACGGTAATGACCTGGGTGCGGCCAGATGTCATTCCCGCCAGTGGTCTGAAGAGCATTCTCTCCAAGGATGAGAATTTTGAGTTCCACATCAACACCTCGGGCAATATCTACTGGTGGTGGCATGACAGTGGTGGAACGTCGCACACCCTGACCAGCAGCGGTGCGCCCCTGAGCCCCGGCAACTGGTATCACGTCGCTATCGTCTATGATGTCAGCGGTAGTCAGAAAATCTATATTGATGGCGTGGAACGGGCCAGCAGCACGCGCGCCGAAAGCCTGCGCACCAATGCCGACCCGTTGCAGATCGGTGCGGACCAGGGCTTTCCCGGGCGAGAATTCGATGGCCTGATCGACGAGGTGCGGGTCTATGATGTGGTGTTGAGCGCAGCACAGGTGGCCATGGCCATGAATGAAACACGCTCCTGCCCCAGTATCCTGGATCACTTTATTGTTTCTCACGATGGCGCTGGTATCAATTGTCTGGCCGAGACCATCACAGTGACGGCGGCAGCTGCCGATGATTCGGCGGTTACCAGCTACGCCGGCAGCATCAGTCTCGATACCCAGACTGCCACTGGCAGCTGGAGTCTTGATAGCGGTGGTGGTGGTTTTACCGATGCGGTGGCCGACGATGGCCTGGCAACCTATCAGTTTGTTGCCGCTGACATGGGTGTGGCGAGTTTTAACCTTAATTACCGCAGCGGCCCGGCGAGTATTGATGTCGATGTCTTTGAGGGTGCAATTCGTGACGATGACAGCGAGGGTAATCTGGTGTTTTCACCCAGTGGCTTTATTGTCACCGCCGCGCCCTTGAGTAATCCGCCGCCCGTGGCCATTGACCAGTCCATTCCGGTGCAGAGCGCCGCCAACGATTTCCCGTTATACATCGCCGCCTATGGGCAGACGGCGACGGACCCTGTGTGCGGCATCATTGAGGCCTACGACGGCTCGAAGAGTATCAAGTTCTGGTCGTCGTATAACAACCCGGCGACCGGTACGCTGCCGGTCTCGATTGACGGTAATGTGGTTGCTGGCAGCGAGGTGGCCTCTGCCATCCAGCCCGTTACCTTTGTGCAGGGTCAGGCCACAATCAGCGTGAATTATCCCGATGTTGGCAATATCGATATTGCGATGAAGGATGACACCACCGGCAATCCATCACTGCCAACAGGCATTCGTGGTGCCAGCCAGTCGTTCGTGGTTAGACCAGCTAGTTTTGTGCTGAGCAATATCGTGCGAACGGGCGACGGCTTTGCCAACCCGGTGGCCACGGACGAGAACGATCCAGAATTCATCGCTGCTGGCAGTCCCTTCTCAGTAACCGTCACCGCTATCAACAGCCTGGGCAATGCGACACCTAATTACGGCCAGGAATCGATCTCCGAGTCCGTGCTGCTAACGCCTGCCCTGGTGGTGGCTGGTGGTGCGAACAATCCACCCATTGCTTTCATCGCCGGCTTCGGTGGCTTCGTCAATGGTGTCGCCACCGGTACGGACTTTAGCTGGGGCGAGGTGGGTATCATCAGCCTCACGCCCAGTGTCGGCGATGGCGACTACCTGGGAGCCGGTGACGTGAGCGGTACAGTCAGCGGCAACATCGGCCGCTTTACGCCCTTTGACTTCAGCGTAACCCTGGACAACACGCCCGCCTTCGCTACCATCTGTGGCAGCTTCACCTATCTGGGCCAGGCCTTCAATTACAGCACCGCGCCGCAGGTGACTATTGCCGCACGCAACAGTACCGGTGCCATCACGCAGAACTATGACAACAATTGGTGGAAACTGGCGGACTTCAGCGAGGGCTATACTCACAATGGCAGCCTGCCGGCCACGGCATTGCTGGATGCCAGCGGCGCCGGGCATGCCGCCATCAGTTGCAGTAATTGCAGCGGCACGGTGACGACGACATTCAATGGCAGTCTGAGTTACACCACGTCAGCGCTGGAGACGCGGCCCTTCAATGGCGCGGTGGATATCAGTTTCCCCATCAGCGATAGCGACGGCATCAGCTATGCCGGCAACCCGTTCACTCTCAGTGCCATCGGTTTCGATGCCGGCAGTGAGCAGCGCTCCGGGCGCGGCTTTGCGCAAGATGTCTACGGCACCTACGCCAACGTCGGCGAGGTGCTGAGCATGCCGGTAGGTACGCAGTATTATTCATCGTCATCGGTGTGGATGGACAACAACGCCGACAGTTGCACGACTTACAGTTATGTCAAGGTCGACAGCGGTATCGCCACGGCGGTGACGCCGGCCAGTCCGGTGAGTGTGGCGGCGGGCAAGACTGATCTGGCCATCCAGTTGACGGGCGATAGCGGTGACCCCGGTGGCGTCGCAACCTTTACCTTCACCTGGCCGAGCTGGCTGATGGGTACCGCCAGCGCCACGGCAACCTTCGGCATCTTCCGTGGCGATGACCGCTTCCTCTACTGGCGGGAGGCACCGTGATACGACAGCGCGGCTTCACGCTCATCGAAATGATCGCCGTGATGGTAATCATGGCCACCCTGGCGGTAGTGGCCATGGGTAGCTTCAACCCGAATGACTATGAGTTAAGCGCCGCGCGCGATGAACTGGTGGGTGCACTGCGCTATGCGCAATCGATGTCACTGAGTCATACGGGGGCAACGAATTATGCGGTAACCATGTCCGCCACGGGGTACAGCGTAACCCAGGGCGGTGCGGCGATCACCCATCCCGTCACTGGCGCCAGCGCCTACAACAGCAGCTGGAGCAATGTCACCCTGGGCAGCAGCGGCACGCTCAGCTTCGATGGCTACGGCGAGCCCAGCTTGGCCGGTGGGCTGGCGTGGAGCGGCAACCAGCTGGCGGTGACGGTCAGTGTCGGTAGCGTCAGTGATTCGCTGCGGGTCGAACGCATAACGGGATTTGTGCGATGAGAGTGCCCGTTTCCCGAATCCGCAGACAGTCCGGTTTCAGTCTCATCGAGACCCTTCTGGTGATCGTACTGCTGGGCGTGGCGGTGGCCGGTATGGCGGCGATGTTTCTCAACAATGTCAGCAAGAGCCACGAGCCCTACCTGCGCCAGCGTGCACTGGCGGTGGCCGCCGCTTTCATGGATGAAATTCTACATAAGCGCTGGGATGACAGCTCACCGTTAGGTGGTGGTTGCGTAAATACCGGCACGGCGCTGTGTTCCAGCGGCCCGGCCGCGGCGGGCATTGGCAACGAAGAGCCGCTGCGCTCGGACTGGGATGACATTGACGACTTTAATGCTATCAGCAGTCAGTCGCCGCCGCAGGACGCCTCCGGCAGTGCCATGCCCGGTTACGAGGGTTTCACGGTTTCCGTGACGGTGAGCCAGCCCGGCGTCTGGAACGGCGTGCCGGCGGCGGACGTGAAACGCATCGATGTGCAGGTGACGTCTAACAATGGCGAGACGATTTCGCTCTCGGCCTATCGGGTGAACTTCTGATGCCGGCAGGCAGGCGGATACGCGGTTTCACCCTGGTAGAAATGATCACCGTGATCGTGCTGCTGGGCATCATCGCCGTGGTGCTGGCGCCGTTCATCGCCAATGCGGTTCAGGCCTGGCACGACAGCAAGGCGCGCGCCGAACTGGTGGCGCGTGGCCGCCTGGCCCTGGAGCGTCTGGCGCGCGAGGTGCGTCTGGCGGTGCCCAACAGTCTCGAAACCCTGGATG
>JAJRWE010000035.1 GCA_024276955.1 Gammaproteobacteria bacterium | reverse complement strand
TTCGCAGCATCCAGGCTGCCAGGCTCGCCGACTGGGATGGTAGGGCGCCGTCGCCGGAATTCGACAGGCTGCTCGCCGATCTTTCCAACATCCTCGGCACTCCACCTGCCAAAGTAAAAGAAGAACAGCAACGGCAGGCCGGACCAGAAGCTCCCATATTCATACCTGCGCCAGAGCCACCCGATAATTCATATCTGACGAAGGTTAAACGTTTCTCCATACTTGGGGGCATCACGTTTACCCTGATATCGCTCATCGTGATATTTAGCGTGAGTCCGCGTGATCATGCCCCAGTCGTAGAGTTGAAGACAAATAGTTCTTCGCCATCCGGTCGCCAGTTTTTGGCCGGCGAAGTATTCCGCGACCGTCTCCAGGACAATAACATGGGGCCGGAGATGGTGGTGATTCCAGCCGGTACTTTCCGCATGGGCGATATCCAGGGAATAGGCGACAAGGATGAATTGCCGGTTCATGAAGTACGCATCAGTAAAGTCTTTGCCATGGGACGCTATGAAGTAACCTTTGAGGAATATGATCAGTTTGCGCATGCGACAGGACGCGAATTACCGGATGATAAAGGCTGGGGGCGTGCTCGACGACCGGTAATAAATGTGGACTGGTGGAATGCGGAGGCCTACGCCAAATGGCTGTCTGAGCAAACTGGCAAGCGCTACCGGCTGCCCAGTGAGGCGGAGTGGGAGTATGCTGCTCGCGCGAATAAGGATACGACGTATTGGTGGGGAAATGAACTGGACTCGATAATGGCAAATTGTGACGGTTGCGATGCGCGTTGGGGTGGAAAGCAGACGGCCCCTGTCGGTTCATTTCAAGAAAATCCATTCAATTTTTTCGACACGGCGGGTAATGTTTGGGAGTGGCTGCAGGATTGCTGGCATGAGTCGTACATGGATGCGCCAAGGAATGGTCTGGCATGGCTGGCTGCAAGCAGGGGTGACTGCGGCCAGCGGGTACTCCGTGGTGGTTCCTGGAGTAACGGCCCGGGGGATTTGCGTTCCTCCTATCGCGACAGGGAGAGCCCCGGATATCGGAAAGACGATATTGGTTTTCGTCTCGCCCGAGATTTGGATCGGTGACCTTTCGTGGGGAGCCAGGGAGTAGTGTGTAGCCTCAAGATGATGTGTATCTTGTGTGCACCTGTTTTCCAGGAGGTAGTGTGCGCCGTGCGCACAAAAAAATCCGGTGGACTGAATTGTGTGCATGGCGCACGCTACATGAGCGGCATCATGGTGATGTACGCCACGTGGACAAAAACTCTCAAGGATGACAGATGGCCACCTACCGTCGCGCCCGAAGGCCTGGGGCAAGCTATTTTTTCACTGTCTGTACTCACCATCGGCTGGCGCTGTTGACTGAACCACCGTATTACGACGCATTAAAAGAAAGCTTTCGAACGGTTAAACAAAGATATCCATTTGATATCGACGCGTTCGTGTTGTTGCCCGACCATTTGCACTGTATTTGGACATTGCCGAAAACCGACGCAGACTATCCGATGCGCTGGAGCCTTATTAAACGTTTGGTCAGTCAGAAACCCCGTGATTTTCACCCTGTGCCAGTTAGTAGTTCCCGATTTAAGCGACGAGAGCTGGGGTTATGGCAACGGCGCTTTTGGGAGCATCAGATCAGGGATGATAGTGACTTCGAGGCACATATGGATTACATCCATTGGAACCCGGTAAAACACGGTTATGTCGGGGCTGTAGCAGATTGGCCTTACTCCAGCTTTCACCACCACGTGGCAAAAGGTGTATATCCGGTGGATTGGGGTGGGATCGAATCCCGGCCAGAGAAAGAGCGGGGTTTTGGGGAGCCGGAATAATTGTGTGCACAAAAATAGCCTGCGGGTTTAATCGTGTGCACGGCGCACACTACATGTGGGGTCTCAGGGTGGCGCGTTTTGTGTGCGCCTGTTTTCCCGATGGTAGTGTGCACCGCGCGCACAAAAATAGCCTGCGGGCTTAATCGTGCGCACGGCGCACACTACATGTGGGGTCTCAGGGTGGCGCGTCTTGTGTGCACCTGTTTCCCTGATGGTAGTGTGCGCTGTGCGCACAAAATAGCCTGCGGGTTTAATCGTGTGCACGGCGCACACTACATGTGGGGTCTCAGGGTGGCGCGTTTTGTGTGCGCCTGTTTTCCCGATGGTAGTGTGCACCGCGCGCACAAAAATAGCCTGCGGGCTTAACCGTGCGCACGGCGCATGCTACGCAGGGCTATGCAACCAGGCCTTGGTGGTGGACAGGTCTACATCGCCCGTTGTATCAATGCGAATGGTCTTACCCAGTTCGTCTTCGTCCAGCGGTTCCTGGTGGGCGAGTTGCAGTTCCAGTACGCTGAGTCCGGCCTCTGAGGCATCCCGGCCTTCGACCTGCCGTGCCCCGATGCGCTGGCGCAGGGTGTCATTGTCTGCCTCGCAGTGAATAATGCGAAAGGGGACAGCGAGTGAAAGCGCCAGTTGCCGGAAGCGTTCCCGCTCGGCGCGTTTGATGAAGGTGGCGTCCACCACTGCCACGTAGCCTGCGCACAGAACCTGCCGGGCCAGGTCTTCCAGTCTTGCAAAGGTACGTTGCGTGAACTCGGCGCTGTAGAGTCCCGCACCCGGTGCGGAATCACTACGGGCCAGTGGATCCAGTCCGGCGAGGCGCTTGCGTTCCACATCCGAGCGCAGGCGGATCGCGCCGGAGGTCTCCAGCAGGGCCTGCGTCAGCCAGCTCTTGCCGGAGCCGGACAAACCATGGGTGATGAGCAGTGCCGGGCGTGTGGGGTGGGTGTATTTATCGGCCAGCTGAATATAGTTAGCCAGTTCACTTTCTGTATTTTCTGAATTTGTTTGGCTGCCGCGCAAGGCGGCGACCTTGGCGCGCACCATGGCGCGGTAGCACTGGTAATAGCGCAGCACCGCCAGCCCGCCGTAATCGCCGCTGATCTCCAGGCAGGCATTGAGCAAGCGATGGGCGAGGTCAGCACGGCCGTGATCCTGCAGGTCCATAAGCAGGAATGCTATTTCGCTCATGATGTCGATCCAGCGCAAATCGGGGTTGAATTCGATGCCGTCGAAGGGCGTGACTTGGCCGTCGATCAGCACGATGTTGCCCAGGTGCAGGTCACCGTGGCATTCACGGATAAAGCCGTCTATTTTTCGTTGGGCAAGGGTGACTTCGAGCGCTGTAAATGTCTGTTCGCTCCACTGGCGGATGTGTTGGCAGGTACCGTGGTGTTCGTTTATGGCGAGGAAGCCTGCTGCGTGCTGCTCCAGCTGCTCGAAGTTCTCGCACACCGGTCGGTGCACTGCGTCGGCTTCGCCAAAGGGTGAATCCGGCCCGGCGACGGCTATTTCCCCGTGAAAGCGCGCCAGGGTGTCGGCCGTGTCGCTGATGATCTGCGGGCTTAGCCGACCGCTCGCGATGAGTCGGTCAAACAGGCCGGCATTGTCGAACTGACGCATTTTTACCGCGTATTCCACTGCGGGCCCATTGACATTGATGTGGGGCTCCGTGGCGCTTCCAGAAATGCGGACTACCTGCAGATAGATCTGTGGGGCAAAGCGGGCATTGAGCCGGATCTCCTCTGCGCAGAAGTGCTGGCGCAAGGGCAGGGTGGAGAAGTCCAGAAAGCCGAAGTTCACTGGCTTCTTGATCTTGTAGGCGTAGTCGCCGGTGAGCAGCAGCCAGGAGATGTGCGTCTCGATGAGTTGGATATCCCGGCACGGGTGGTCATAGGCGGTGGGGTCGAGCAGGGCCATGATCAGCGCCGGATTGTTTTGTATGCCCATGTTCGATTCTCTTCTCTATACCTGCTCGATGCCCTTGAGTATGGGCCGGGCGCGGCAAAAAATCAGCCGCCGGAATTGCGTTACAATGCGACTTTTTCCTTCCGGAGCACAATGGCCCGTCGCAAATCCCCCAAACCCCGGCGCAAACCCGCCCGCCGTCGCAAGCAATCGCAGAAGAAACGTCGTGTGCTTCTCTGGCTGTTTGCCGGCGTGGCCATCGGCCTCGTCGTGCTGCTGGTTTATGTGGCCTGGCTCGACGGCCAGGTGCGCCAGCAGTTCGAGGGCAAGCGCTGGGCGCTGCCGGCGCAGGTCTATGCGCGGCCGCTGGAGCTGTATCCCGGGCAGGCGCTGACGGCGGATCAGTTGCAGGCCGAGCTGCGACGCCTCGGCTACCGCGAACACAATCGCCCGCACCAAGCCGGCACCTATGCCCGGCTCGGGCGCAGTCTGATTATCACCACCCGCGTCTTCGATTTCTGGGATGGCCACGAGCCTTCGCGCACCCTGCGGGTGGAATTCTCCCGTCGGGGGTTGAGTGATATCTGGCGTGCCGACAACGGCGATGCACTGGATCTGGTTCGCCTTGATCCGCCGCTGATCGGCCGCATCTACCCCGCGCACAAGGAAGACCGCGTGCTGGTGCGCCTCGACGACGTGCCGCCCTTGCTCATCGACGCGCTGTTGACGGTGGAAGACCGCGATTTCTACCAGCACCATGGCGTCTCGCCGCGCGCCATCGGCCGTGCACTGCTGGCCAATCTGCGCGCCGGACGCACGGTACAGGGCGGCAGCACCCTCACCCAGCAGTTGGTGAAAAACTTCTTTCTTAGCAGCGAGCGTACCCTCACGCGCAAGCTCAATGAGGCCATCATGGCCCTGCTGCTGGAATGGCGTTACGACAAGGATGAGATCCTCGAGGCCTATCTCAATGAGATCTATCTGGGACAGGATGGCCGCCGTGCCATCCACGGCTTCGGCCTTGCCAGCCAGTTCTATTTCGAGCGCCCGCTGGAGCAGCTGAAGATCGAGCAGATCGCCCTGCTGGTGGCGCTGGTGAAGGGGCCGTCCTATTACGATCCGCGGCGTTTTCCGGCGCGCGCGCGAGAGCGCCGCGATCTGGTGTTGAGCCTGATGGCGGAGCAGGGGATGCTCGACTCTGCGCAGGCGGCCGCTGCCCGTGAGCACTCGCTAGGGGTGACGCCGCGTGCCACCAGCGGTGTCACCCGTCTGCCGGCCTTCATGGATCTGGTGCGCCGTCAGTTGCGACGTGACTACAGCGATGAGGACCTGCGCTCCGAGGGCCTGCGTATCTTCACCAGCCTCGACCCCGAGGTGCAGCAGGCCGCCGAGCTGGCGCTGAGTGGACAACTCGCGCGTCTGCCGGGCGATGATCTGCAAGGCGGTTCGGTGACTGTGGACGTCAATTCGGGTGAGGTTCTGGCGGTGGTCGGCGGGCGTGATCCACGTTTTGCCGGCTTTAACCGCGCCCTGGATGCGCAGCGGTCCATTGGCTCGCTGGTCAAGCCAGCCGTTTACCTGACGGCCCTGGCGCGTGGCGACTACACCCTTGCCACGTTACTCGACGATGGTCCGCTGACCCTCGATATGGGCGGTGGCGAGACCTGGCAGCCACGCAATTTCGATCACCTGAGTCACGGCCAGGTGCCGCTGTTCCAGGCCCTGGGGCAATCCTACAACCAGGCCACGGCGCGCCTCGGCCTGGCGCTGGGCGTACCGGCGGTGCTCGATACCCTGCGCGCACTGGGCGTCGAGCGTGAGCTGCCCGCCTGGCCCGCGCAGCTGCTGGGCATCGCCAGCCTGTCGCCGCTGGAGGTGGCGCAGATGTATCACACCCTCGCCGCTGGCGGCTTTCATACCCCGCTGCGCGCCATCCGCGCCGTGCTTACGCCACAGGGTGAGCCGCTGCAACGCTACCCGCTGGAGGTGGTGCAGGCGGCGCCAGCGCTGCCGGTGTTCCTGCTCGATGCCGCACTGGTCAATGCGGTACGCAACGGTACCGGCAAGGGCGCCTACCACAGCCTGCCCGAGTCGCTCATCGTGGCCGGCAAGACCGGTACCACCGATGACCTGCGCGACAGCTGGTTCGCCGGCTTCAGCGGCGACCGCCTGGCGGTGGTGTGGCTGGGACGCGACGACAACCGGCCCGCAGGCCTTACCGGCGCGCGCGGCGCCCTGCGGGTGTGGGCTGATACCCTGCGGCGGCTCGATGTTCAATCCTTCGAACCACCGGCACCGCTGGGTATCGAGTGGGTGTGGGTGGATTCGCAAACGGGCCTGCGTATCGCCGAGGATTGCAGCAGCGCCGTGCGCCTGCCCTTCGAAGAGGGCACAGCGCCGCGTGAAAAGGTGCGCTGTGCAGATTGATTTCAGCGTATTTCGATGAGCGGATTGTAGGAAGTCGAGGGAAGAGGTTATGGGAACTAAGCCGTATTATCGTTCTCTGTTAGCGGGCGTAGCGTTGTTGTGTGCGACAGGCGTAGCGGCCGATGACGATGCGGCGGCGGTGGAGGGTAAGGCCGCCCTGGAGCGCTGTTTGCTGGATCGTCTCGTGCAGTTGGCGGTGGACACCCCGGTGAGTAAGCTGCAGGAATATTGCAGGAAGGTGGTGGTGGGGGAGACCTCGGTGGTGGGCGAGCGTCTGTTCGATGAACGCCTGATCGAAAACAATCCCTTTGTTATCACCGCCCACAAGCCCAACTATGTGCTGCCGGTCACTTATAACACCCGTCCCAACGAGGCCCCTTATGCCGGCCTGGAGGGGCGGCTGCAGAATCTGGAAGTAAAATTCCAGCTGAGCCTCAAGTTTCAGGCAGCCAGCGGTGTGCTGGGCCGCAATAGCCTGCTGTTTTTCGCTTATACCAACCAGTCCTACTGGCAGGCTTACAATAGCGAATTTTCCAGCCCCTTCCGGGAGACCAACCATGAGCCGGAGATGTTCCTGTTGCTACCGCAGCAGTGGAGCCTGTTCGGACTGCGCAACCGGGTTATCGTCCTCGGCCTGAATCATCAGTCCAACGGCCGTCCGGGCAGCCAGTCACGCAGCTGGAATCGCCTCTACGCCACCTTTGTCTTCGAACGGCGCAACATGGTGCTCAGCCTCCGCCCCTGGTACCGGATTCCGGAAGAGTCAAAGAGCAGTGCGACTGATCCCAGTGGCGATGACAACCCCGATATCCTCGATTATATGGGGCACGGCGAGCTGCGTGCCATCTACAAGCGTGGCAGGAATACCTACAGCCTGATGCTGCGCAACAACCTCCGCCGTACGAACCGGGGCGCCGTCGAGCTGGGTTGGTCTTTTCCCATGGGCGAGCGCATGAAGGGTTATGTACAGTACTTCAATGGCTACGGTGAAAGCCTGATTGATTACGACGCCCGGGTGAATCGTCTGGGCGTCGGCATCGCTCTGACCGACTGGCTGTAGCGGGGTTTTTCAACCTTACAGGGGCTGAATAATGGTAAAAGCACCGCGGATATCACCGGCCTTGAAGCCCCGTGCCTTGTCATCGGGGAAATGTTTGTCGAGGGCAGCGGCGACGTCCGGGCGCAGGTTGCTGCCGTGGCAGATGAGACAGGGCTTCTCCAGCGTGGGAATGGCCTTCATATAGCGAAACATCCTGTTGCCGTCCATCTCTACCACTTCGTAGTATTCCAGCTTGCTCACGTCTTCGCCCTTGGCCTTGCGCGCCTCAAACTGTTCCATCACGGCGCGTTCCCAGGCGTCGGGGGCGTTATCGGGATCGCGCAGCTTGAGGCTGGTGCGGCTGATCTTCCAGCTGTAGGACTTGGATTTGGTCATGGCGATGAGTGGTGCGATGGAGCTGCAGGCCTCTACCGCCTCCGCCGGCCCCTTTTTTTCCAGGACACTCTGCAGGTTCCCCTTCAGGGCGCGGGCGAATGACTGTACCGCCTCACGGCTGTCCTGGAGCCGTTGGGCGAAATGGTCATCGGCAGACAGGGTGGCGGAAAAGGGAAGGGTGCAGATCAGTGCGGCACGGAGCAGCGTTTTCATGGTGGTTTCCTTGCTAAATGGGGGTTATGGGAGGCGACATCAGCAGGGCAACAGTGTGCTGACGGTAACTTTGTCACCCCAGATTGTTTTTTATTGTTGGTGTTACGGTTTTGATTCTCGATATTATTTGCTATGGCCGGTCAGGCAAAAGGTGCCGGTGGCCAACAGGGGATTTCGTCCAATGCGGGGCCGTACTTTAGAGGATAATATGCGTATGTCTATATCTTTCAGTGAAACCCAGTGAAACCGCTTTCGCGAGTTGGAGAAATTTGTGGCTTGTGAGAGAGGGTTTATCAAGGTAAGTATCGGTCTGAATAATATTTTCTTCTATAATCCCCTCCCTATTTCCTGAGTGAATGCATGGATAAGCAAGGCATGCCAAGACATCTTTCTTTCTTTCCTCTGCGACATATTATCCCTATCGTGTTCGCCCTCTTTATTACCGCCTGTGCCGGGCCGCAGACGGGCGAGGAGAGTGTTCCAGAGGTGACCGGCCGGGCGGTGACCTCGCTGCTGGCCCGGGCCGATAGCCACGTTCAGACCGGGCAATGGGAACAGGCGGCGGCGCTGCTGGAGCGCGCCCTGCGTATCGAGCCGCGCAATGCCTGGCTGTGGCACCGCCTGGCCACGGTGCGCTTTCGCCAGGGGCGCTATGCGCAGGCGGTGAGTCTGGCCAACAAATCCAACAGTCTGGCGCCAGGGGATACGGTGTTGCAGGAGAAGAACCGGCGTCTCGTCGAACAGGCGCGTCAGGCTGCGGCACGGAGTTGATGCCCTTGTCGGTCCGAAACGTCGTCCAAGTGATTTTTCAATGACTTGCGGTCATAATGGCGCGACATTTCGTTAGAAACGATGGACAGATTGCGACAGCCATGGCGGTATACGACGTAGACAAACTGATGACGGAGGCGCGCAAGCTGGCGGCGGACTATCGCCGTGCCACCGGCAAGGCACTGGGCATCAGCACCGAGATCGCGGTGCACGACGTGATTCGTCTGCTGAAGCTGATCCCCGCCGAGCCGGGTGCCGGCGGCTACGACGCCATCGGCACCGGGGCGCGCGAGGGGCGGCGCATCCAGATCAAGGGCCGCACTATCTTTAGCGACAAGAAGAGCGGTCAGCGTATCGGCCAGATCAAGGTGGATCAGGACTGGGACAGCGTGATGCTGATCATCATGGATGAGAACTACGAGCCGCAGCAGATCATTGAGGCCGCCCGCGAGGCCATTACCGAGGCCATGGCGGATACCTCCGCCAACCGCGCCAAACGCGGCGCCATGTCCGTGGCGCGCTTTCGCGCCATCGGCCGCCTGGTGTGGTCGCAGGAATGCGGCCTGATCGACGACGAAACGGCGGCCTGAGCGCCGCCCGCGCGGTACATTCCCCATGTTCAGCATTTCCGAACTGCTCGGGGCCGCCGGCCCCCTTGCCCGGCACATCCCCGGTTTCGCCCCGCGCCGCCAACAGCAGGAAATGGCCGAGGTGGTGGCGTCGACACTGGACAATAACGGCCTGCTCATCGCCGAGGCCGGCACCGGCACCGGCAAGACCTTCGCCTATCTGGTACCGGCGCTGCTGTGCGGGCAGAAGGTACTTATCTCCACCGGCACCAAGAATCTGCAGGATCAGCTCTTCCACCGCGACCTGCCCACGGTGCGCAAGGCATTGGGCGTCGCCACCTCCATCGCCCTGCTCAAGGGGCGCGCCAATTATCTCTGCCCGCACCGCCTGCAGGTGACCGAGGCAGGCGGCCGCCTGGCCCCGGCGCAGCAGGATCAGCTGGCGCGTGTGCGTAGCTGGGCCGGGCGCACCGAAAGCGGTGATATCGCCGAGCTGGACGGCATCCCCGAGGACGCGGCCATCTGGCCGCGCGTCACCTCCACTACCGACAATTGTCTGGGCGGCGAATGCCCGTCCTACGCCGACTGCTTCGTGGTCAAGGCGCGCAAGGCGGCGCAGGCGGCC
>JAJRWE010000034.1 GCA_024276955.1 Gammaproteobacteria bacterium | reverse complement strand
GACGATGACTGAATATTCCGCTGCCAAGGCCGTGGCGGAGAAGGTGATGCATATGCTCATGAAGAAGAAGGTTGCAGCAGAGATATATTTATTTTTGAAAGTCATAGTTCATCCCTGGATTCAGGTTGTTTAAGGAGAAAAATTAATTTCAAGTATTGCCCGGTTATTTGTTGATGTTTTTGTGGGTCGCGCTATCCCGCCAGTGAGGGTTGTGATATCAAAGGGGGAAGGGGCTATCGCCCCCCCATTCCGCGACCATGACAAGCGCGGCAGTTGTGCTGCCGGAATGTCTCTGTCTGATGGTGAACATTGGTTCCCCGCATGGGGTTGCCGGTAATGACATACACCGGATGACACTGCAGGCAGTCTCTGAAGGGCTTGAGCGTGTAATTTGTCTGCGTATCGTCCCAGACAAACTCGTGGCAGCTTGTGCACTCATAGGGCTCGCCGGTTGTTCCGCCCGGGGCATCGGGTGCCTTTGATTGACGCGGGTCCGGAATCGGTGTGCCTATCAGACGGTGATGCCGGTCGGGGTTAACTATTTCAAGTTGAGGGAATCGCTCCAGGTCTTCGTGACAGTTTCGGCATTCAACTTCGGTCGGGAATCCTGCGAATATACTCATCATTCCGCCGCCACCCATTCCACCACCACCCATTCCACCACCACCCATTCCACCACCACCCATTCCACCACCACCCATTCGGGTATGGCCATCGGGTGAGTAGGTTGCGCTGACGGCAAGTAGCGACATGGCACAGAGAATCCAATTGAATTTATTCATTGTGATGAAGTTTTCTCTTATTTTTTTGATGTTTGTTGCTTGTGTAAAAAGAGGGAAGGGGGGTGTATTCATCAATGCCCCCTTCCCTTGGTATTACCTCCTTTTTAATGTTGACAGTCGGTCGCGCTGGCTGTCAGTTACACGAGACCTCTTTGGATGCGCTGCCGAAGATACTCTCGACTTCCAGACTGCCACATACCGCCGTGCCACAGTTGGCGACGATTTCGCTGTCGCTCCACGAATCAACGGAGCATGTTGTGGTAGCCATGGTGACGCTGGTGCCGGAATCGACGGCATTCAAGTAGGTACCGAATCCGCCGCCAGTGATGGTGAGAGTAGTGCCATTTGAACTCACCTCATCGATAGCCACCTGGGGTCCTACAAGCAGCACAATGGGATTACTCATGGTGTCGCTTCCCTTGACGGCGCGCAGGTAGTAGTTGCCAGGGCTCAGATCTGCAGGCAGGGTCACGTCCATCGCCGACGGCGAGATGGTCTGCGGCGTCAACTCAAGTGTGGTGCCATCGGGTGCCGTCAGGCTGACTCTGGACTTCACCTCCATGTCACCCATGAAGGTGCGCACCTCATTGGTCAGGGCCTGGCCGCTGACCGTGATGGTTTCCGCGGTACCGGTGGTGACACGTTGCTTGCTCAGTCCCGAAAGCTCTGGAACGATGGGGCCGGAGAAAGGTGCGGGCATGCCAGAGGCCATAATGTAGCCGCCATGACAGCCGTTGCAGTCCTGAGGAGAGCTGCCAACATGACCGAAGAATGGATCTTCTCCACCGATGGTGATGACGCCATCATCATTGGAGTCAAACTGGATATTGTGAATCGACTTTATGCCATGGCAGTCTTCACATCGGCGAATTGCCCAGTCTGTACCCATCTGGTCGTGGCAAATGCTGCAGTCGAGATCCGAAATACCGGGTTGGCCGATACCCGTGCTGTGATGATTTACATCGTTTGTGGGTATCACGCGTCCGGTCACATCGTCGGTACCCGCGTTGTGGCAGAAGTCACAGGCGCCCTCGCCGTTGGGTCCTTTGCCGTTACTGGTGCGCGGTGTGACCAATGTCGGCGTACGGCCGGTAGGGATGTAGTGGCCATCACCCGGGTTATCAATGCGGGCACCGTGGCAGTGCTGGCAGTTGAGTGCCTGGGCCGGTGCCGTCAGGTGGTGGACGGATGCCTGCGCCGGAATCTGCTGGTGGCAGTTCAAACAGTTCACGAAGTTTTCGACGACTTCGAAATATCCTGCGTCAGGGTTGAACTCAATGATATGACAGTCGGTGCATTCGTAGGTCTCACCCGGTACGCCGAACGGGGAATCCGTGGGGTTCTGAATGACGGTTCCCACCCGAAAATGGTGGCGGTCGGTGATGACTCCCGGTTTGACTTCTGGTGGTTGAAAAGTCCAGCCAATGTCATCCAGGTTTTCCGGGGTCAAGCGGCTGGGGATATGGCAATACCAGCAGTTTTCTCTTGCCAGGTCGTTGAACACCCCATCCGGAATGCCGATGTTTTGATTTACCGGGGGGGCCGGCACGTTTGCCCAGCTCGTGGCGCTTATTCCTCCTACCACGACGAGGGCGCATAGTTGGAGTAGCAGTCGCTTAAACATGATTAGAACCTCCATTTATCAATATCACTTTAGCGTTAGCGGTTTTCATGGTCTTTCTTTCCTCACTAGTACCACATTGATTTAGTTATGTATTACCTCGATGTCGCCATGCCATATTGCAGACTCTTGTGGTTGCACATTTTGAGCCATTTTAAATTTTCTCTTTTGGATCAGTTGTATATAAGAAGCGGGTCGTATCAGTTTTCGTTTATCTGTCGCTATATAAAGACACATGTAAGCCGTTGGGTTTTGCTAAGTCGTTGAAAAAAATATAAATGCCAATGTCTTTGATTGGCGACACTTGCTTTCAAAATGACGCCGGGGCGGGTGGGTGGCGACCGATACAGGAGCGTATTTGCCAAGCAGTCGCGCAGCCTGGGCTTCTTGGCGGTGTATGGGATGAGTGTGCGGGGTGTTATTTTAATGGGCTGCTTAGCCCAGGGGAAAACGGCATGCAGGAAGAAGGGTTTGTCCGGCCTCAAGTGGTGAGGATTACGCTGAGGTTGGACGCCCAGTGGCTCCGAGCCACGATTGACGAGGGGGCCATGAACAAGCTCGGGGAATCTCTGATCAATTCGTCATTCCGGCCTGTGCCAGAATGACGAGCGAAAATTACTCAGAGATTCCTTGGGAATAAGTGCGTGGACTGAATGCCGAGGAAAGAAATGATCGCGGTGGCGATCAATCTGAAGTGCCGGGAAAAAGAAGTGCCCGGAATAAATCGAAGCCCTCTACAGATACCATTCTTCAGGCATCTCGCTGGAAGGCATGGGCATAACCTGTTCGCGCCGTGCCTCGGCACCCAGCGGGGTGATTTCCACTTCCACCTGTTCGGCGTCACGGCCCTTGCTGAAGCGTGCGGTGATGCGTGCGGCGAGGGCAATGTCGTCCATGCCGGGTTCGCCATCGAGCAGTACCAGCGGGCCGGGGTGGCTGAGGGTACGGATGTGCGTGAACTGCTTGCGGTAGCCCTCGAGGAAATTGTTTTCGCCCTCTTCGCGGCCGATGATGAGTTTGAAGTTCGGCCGTGGGCGCAGGTGGCGGCCCACCTTGAGCAGCATGATGTCGTCGATCTCGTACTGGCGTTCGCCGCGCGCGTTCCACAGGTCGGCCAGCTTGTGCGAATAGGCCTCATCGGTAAGAAAACAGCAGCCGCCGGAGGGCTGGGCATAGTCTTCGATGCCCATTTCCCGCGCCAGGGCGATCTGCGGCTTGCGGCCGCGGCCGGAGAAACCATACAGACGTTCGCGGTCGATCCAGCCTTCGCGTTCGGGCAGGGTCTCGGGCAGGTTCTTGCCACACAGGGGGCGCAGCAGGCGGTCTTCGGCACCGGATTCGCGCTGGATCACCGGCATGGTGTCGCGGCGCTGGGACATGGGCCGCTGGCCGATCACCTCGCCGGTGATGATGAAGTCGAAATCGTGTTGCTGAATCCACTCGTGGGCCTTGCGCACCATGAAGCACTTGCAGTCCAGGCAGGGGTTCATGTTGGCGCCGTAGCCATGCTTGGGGTTGATCACCACGTCCTTGTATTCGTCGATGACATCGACGATGTGCAGTTTGATGCCGAGGGTCTCAGCCACCCACAGGGCGTTGTTGCGCTTGGGCTTGGCGCGGTCTTTCTTGCGGATGGCGTGGGTGTGGCCCTCGACGCAGAAGCCGGTGAAGAAATTGACCCCCTCGACGTGGATGCCCTGATCCATGATCACGCGCGTGGCGAGCATGGAATCGAGTCCACCGGAAATGAGGGAGAGGGCCTTGCGTTGTCTGGACATGGTGTGCCGGTCGATGAATGGCTGCGGGCCGGCAATTGTAGCCCAAAACGGGGTGCCGGGCATGGGGCCCGGTGTAGAGCCGGTGTGATTGAAAGGTGACCGTAGGAGCGGACCCTTGGGCCGCGAAGAACCCCCACCATTATTGCAGCCTGAGGGGCTGCTCCACAATCAGTCAGTGGTGCTGCCGGCCATCAGGTCGTACCAGGGTGCCGCTGCTGATTTCGGTGAGGGTATCGCGGGCGCGCTGGCTGTCGGTGTTTTCCCACAGTTCGAAGGCGGTCAGTGGATCCAGGGCCGGCTCGTCAGCGCCCAGGTCGCGCATGGTCTGCAGTACGTCCATGGCCGGCACGAAGTGTTCGCTAAGCTGGGCGTACAGGCGACCGAGGGAATGGCTGGCGGCACTGTGCAGCTGCTGGTAAGCGCCGATGCCGAGGTCGACGTAATAATTGACGGAGACGCGCCGGTGTCTGGCCCGCTGTGGGTAGAGCCCGGCGAACAGCAGACAGATGTCGCCCACGTCGCGCAGTTTGTCATGCTGTTGATGCCCCGTTGAGAGCAGGCCGGTCAGATAGTCGAGGGCGAGGACACGCGAAGCGATCTCCGGCTTGCTGAGAAAACGCTGGAGGAGAAACACCAGATAACTTTGTACGTCTTCGCCCAGTTCGCGCTGGGCCTTTTGCTCCGCCTCGCACACCAGTGCGTGCCAATGGGCGGCGGCCGTGGGTTGCAGTTCGATGTCGCGCATACACACCTCCAAAACCTGTGCTCTCAACCAGGGTATCGGGCGCTGTTGCGGGTGGCTTGAACCTAGATTAATCAGTTGACCGCTTCGAGGTAAGTCTAAGTGTATGATAATAAACGAATTAAGCTAAAAGCTGGACTTCACCTGTTGGGTGAGGACGCTACGACCCGTCCAGCAGCTCTGAGTGTCCGCCTGACTATGCAAAAAAACGCGTTAAGGAACAAAGCCATTAACTCATT
>JAJRWE010000033.1 GCA_024276955.1 Gammaproteobacteria bacterium | reverse complement strand
GGGCTGATTTTTCACGAACTGGCGCATCAGCGCGTTTATGTGCAGGGCGACACGGCCTTCAACGAGGCCTTTGCCTCGGCCGTGGAGCAGGAAGGCGTGCGGCGCTGGCTGGCGCAGAACGGTGATGCGCAACAAAAGATGAAAGACGCCCGCTTCCGCCGACGCCAGGATGACTTCGTGGATCTGGTCACCGCTACCCGCGACCGCCTGGCGGCGCTGTACGCCAGTCAGCTGCCCGAGGCGGTAAAATACGCCCACAAGGCACAGATGATCGCTGAATTGCGCACCGCCTATGCCGCACTGAAGCGGCGCTGGGGTGGCTATGCCGGTTATGACGCCTGGTTCGCCGGGCCGCTGAACAACCCTCAACTGGCGGCGGTGACCACCTACCGTGATGGCGTGCCGGCATTCCAGGCGCTGTTGCGCGCGCAGGGCGGTGATCTGGTGGCCTTTTACCAAAAGGTCGAGGCGTTGGGTGAATTGCCGGCGAAGGAGCGGCAGGCCAGACTACGGGGTTTGTTGGCGGCGGATCTCGCCGCGCTGGCCGCGCCACCGCTTTGAAAAAGAACAACCTGTAGGAGCGGACCCTTGGGCCGCGAAGGATTTCCCGCCACGGCTATCGCGGCCCAAGGGGTCCGCTCCTACGGGCGCTGGTGGGTGGCTATTTATTGTGAGGAACAAAAATGAAAGAATGGGTCTATGTGGACGACAGTCCGATTCACGGCAAGGGGCTGTTCGCCAAGTGTGATATCCCCAAGGGCAGTGTCATCGGCGTGGTCAAGGGTATGACGGCGAAGAGGGATGGCCCCTATGTGCTATGGCTCAGCGAGGACGAGGGCATCCGCGTGCGCTGTGATCTGCGTTTTATCAATCACAGCAAAAGGCCTAATGCGGCCTATTACGACACCCTGGAGGTGGTCGCCCTGCGTGATATTCCCCGCGGCAAAGAAATTACCCACAACTACGAGCAGTGATCGTTCTTTTTTTGAATAGGGTGCTTCGACAGTGGTGACTCTTCAAGCTACCACAGAGACACAGAGCGCATAGAAGAATTGAATAGCCATCGTTCATTGTGCGCAGGGCGCACACTACATCTGTCGTAGCGTGCGCCATGCGCACGATGGCCCCTGTTCATATTGTTACGTGTCTTTTTAGTGCCCGCTGCTCAGAAAAACGTCAGTCACGGCGTGCCCGTTGGCGCAGGCGCGAGAGATAATGGTTGTGCTCGCGCGGGCCGAGATAGCCAGGCACTATCGCCTCCACCGGCGTCGGCGTGATGCCGAATATCTCGGGGAAGCGCGACTTGCACAGGCTGTCGCACAGCGTGGAACGGTAATTGTCGCGCGTGAAGGGCTTGCCCGGCAGGAATTCCATGATCCGCGCCTGCAGCCGTGATAGGCGTGGGCCGAGGGCGATGATGTAGCGCCGGTGGCCGCTGAGGCGAGCCACGTAATCGACAATCTCGTGTAGCGAATAGGGCTTTGGTCCGCACAGTTCATAGCCCTGGCCAATGGTCTCCTTGATGCGCAGGGCGCGGGTGAAGGCCTCGGCGACGTCGCCCACGTACACGGGCGCGAAGCGTGCCTCGGCACAGGCCAGCGGAAACACGCCGGGGGCCGTGGCCAGCAGACGGGCGAAGCGGTTGAAGAACTGATCCTCGGGACCAAAGATCACCGAGGGGCGGAACACGGTGGCGTCAAGGTCATCCGCCGCCAGCACCAAGCGTTCCCCCTCGCCCTTGCTGCGCAGGTACTCGCTGGGCGGTTCCGCCATGTCGGCCTTGAGGGCGCTCATGTGCAGCAGGCGGCGCACCCCCGCGGTCTGGCAGGCGGCAATGATGCGCCGTGGCAGCTCGACGTGCGCGGCCTGAAAGCCGCCCTGGCGGTGCTCGTTGAGGATGCCGGCCAGGTTGATCACCGCCGTCTGGTTCTGGAGCTGTGCCGCCAGCGCCGCCGGGTCGTGGACATCGGCCTGCCGCAGCTCGACGCCGGGCAGCACCCGCAGGTCTTTCGCCGCCTCGGCATTGCGCGTTAGCACGCGTATCCGGTAGCCCTGTTTCACCAGTCGCGCGCACAGGTGCAGGCCGACGAAACCGCTGCCACCGATGATACAGATCTGTTGTTTGTTCATGCGCGCACGTGACCCTCGTTATTAGTCTTGGTAGGTAGGTGGATTCTGGAATCCCAAGGGCGGCCGGTCAAGCACTGTTGCGCGCGGTATACTTCGGGGTATTCAGTTGTGAAGACGGGAGAAGACAGTGGCCTATCAGACGATCAACCCTGCCACCGGTGAGGCGGGCGAGCCGTTTGCCAGTTGGGACGCGGAACAGCTTGACGCGGCGCTGGCCGCCGTGGATGCCGCACACCCGGCCTGGTCGGCGACGGCAATGGCCGAACGCAGCGCCCTGATACGCCGGTTGGGCGAGGTGCTGCGTGCCCGCCGTGACGAGCTGGCGGCGCTGATTACCCTGGAGATGGGCAAGCTGATCGGCGAGGCCCGTGCCGAGGTGGAGAAATGCGCCCTGGGCTGCGACTACTACGCCGAGCATGCCCCAGCCTTTCTCGCCGACGAGCCTATCGCCAGTGATGCCGGCAAGAGCTTCGTCGCCTATCAGCCGCTGGGCACGGTGCTGGCGGTGATGCCATGGAATTTCCCCCTCTGGCAGGTGTTTCGCTTCGCGATTCCGGCGTTGATGGCGGGCAACAGCGGCCTGCTCAAGCATGCCTCCAACGTCCCCCAGTGCGCGCTCGCCATCGAGTCCGTGATCCGCGAGGCGGGCTTTGCCGACAACGTGTTCCGCACCCTGATGATCGATGCCCGGCAGGTGGCGGGGGTGGTCAGTGACCCGCGTGTACACGCCGTGACCCTCACCGGCAGCGAGCCGGCCGGGCGTCAAGTGGCGGCTTGTGCCGGTGAGCACCTGAAGAAGAGCGTGCTGGAGCTGGGCGGCTCCGATGCCTTCGTGGTACTGGAGGACGCCGACCTCGATCTCACGGTGCCGCAGGCGCTGAGTTCGCGTTTTCTCAACAGCGGCCAGAGCTGCATCGCCGCCAAGCGTTTCATCGTCGTGGATGCCCTTGCCGATGAGTTCGTGGCGTGTTTCTGCGCTGCGGTGGAGGCGTTGCGCCCCGGCGATCCGTGTGACAAGACCACGACCTTCGCACCCATGGCGCGGCTTGATCTGCGTGACGAGCTGCACCGGCAGGTGCTCGACAGCCTCGCCGCCGGCGCGCAGCTGGTGACGGGTGGCGCGCCCGTGGAGGGCCCCGGCTGGTGGTATCAGGCCACCATCCTCGACCATGTGACGGCGGGCATGCCGGCCTTTGATCAGGAGCTGTTCGGCCCGGTGGCGGCGGTGATCCGTGTCGCCGATGAGGCCGAGGCACTGGCGGTGGCCAATGGCTCGCGCTTCGGTCTCGGCGGCAGCGTGTGGAGCGCGGACACGGCACGCGGTGAGCAGTTTGCGCGCCGCCTGCAGTCTGGTGTGGCCTTCGTCAACGGCATGGTGAAGAGCGACCCGCGTCTGCCCTTCGGTGGCATCAAGGCCTCGGGCTACGGGCGTGAGCTGTCGCTGCACGGCATCCGCGAATTCGTCAACGCCAAGACGATTTGGGTGCGCTGAGCGGGTGTCTGCGGCGCACCCTCCTTCCGGCGCCGATTTCATACGGCACTTCCGTCTGCTGATCCTGCTGGCGTGGCTGATTACGCCGCTGTTCGGCATGTTCTTTCTGTTGCTTATCGGCATGTTTTCGCTGCAGCAGATCCTGCAATTGTTGACCACGCCGCTGGAGGTGGGCTTCGTACTGGGCTGGCTGTTTTTTTCGCAGTGGTATTTCAGCCGCTTTGTGCGTCCGGTGGCGGACTGGCTGGCGCAGCCCGGTGAGTCGACCGCCGCTACTGCACTGGCCCGGGTGCGGGCCTTTCCCCGCCACTTCTGGGGGGTGTTTCTGTTTTATCTGCTGCTGGCCCCGGCCTCGGTCATCGTCAGCGCCGAGATGGCCACGGACTTTGAGGCCACGACCGGGGACTGGTTGCGCATCCATCTGGTGGCGCTGATCGCCTTTATCATCGTTGGTCTGCCGGTGTTCCTTGCCGTCTTCGACCTGTTCAGTCGCACCCTGAGTGGTCTGCACCTGTCGCGGCCGTTGCTCTCCATCCGTACCAGGGTGTTCATGCTGGGGGCCATGGTGCCACTGCTGGTGACTACCCTGCTGCTGCAGTACTACTGGTCGCACACGGGCTATTTCAGTATAGAGACACTGTTTGTCTGGGCCTTGCTGCAACTGCTGGCGGTGCTGGGTACACTGATGTTCGTGCGCAGCCTGGGGCCGTCGAGGCAGCCACTGGAGGCGGTGGTGGAGAATGTGCCGGCCTTGCTTGAGCGGCGTCCCTCGATGTTTCACAAGGCCGATGAATTTGCCTGTTCGACGCTGCAGTCCATCGCCGACGGGGTGGTGACGACGGATACCGAGGGGCGGGTGGGCTACCTCAATGTCATGGCCGAAAAACTCACAGGCTGGACCCGTGAGGAGGCCATGGGGCAACCGCTGGCAACGGTGCTGCGCTTGATGGATGAAGACAGTGATCAGCCCGTGACGGATCCGGTGGTGCGTTGTCTGGCTTCGGCCGATAGTTTTCCCCTGCCGGGGCCACTGAACCTGCTGAACCGCGAGGGCGACAAGGAGTTCGCGGTAGAGGTGCGCGTTTCGGCGATCCAGGATGCGGACCAGCAGGCCCTGGGTGTGGTGCTGGTGTTCCACGACACCACCGAACTGACCTCGCTCACCCACCGCCTGTCGTATCAGGCCAGCCACGATTCCCTCACCGGGCTGATCAACCGGCATGAATTCGAGGCGCGTCTGGAACTGGCGCTGGAGAGCGCCCGGCATGAAAGTATCGAGCATGTCCTGTGCTACATGGATCTGGATCGCTTCAAGGTAGTCAATGACACCTGTGGCCACGTGGCCGGCGACGAGTTACTGAAGCAGCTGGCCACGCGTATGCGGGCCTCGATCCGTGAGGCCGATATCCTCGCCCGCCTGGGGGGTGACGAGTTCGGCCTGCTGCTGGAAGGCTGTCATCTGGAGCAGGCGCGCGGGGTGGTGAATAACCTGTTGCAGATGGTGTCCGAGTTCCGTTTCGTCTGGGCCGACAAGGCCTTCGATGTGGGTATCAGCATCGGCCTGGCGCCCATCAGCGCGCAGAGCGGCAATATCACCGATGTCCTCAGCGCCGCCGACTCCGCCTGCTACGTGGCCAAGGATCAGGGCCGCAACCGGCTGCACGTCTTCGCACCGGACGATCTGGCCCTGTTGCATCAGAAGGGCGAGATGCAATGGTTGCAAATCATCCGCCAGGCCTTGGAAAACGATGACTTCGTGCTGTATCAGCAGGCCATCCGGCCCATGAAGGGGGTCCCGCCGGCAGGGAATGACACACCGCACAGTGAGATTCTGCTGCGCCTGCGTACCGGGGAGGGGGAGTTGGTTGTGCCCAGCAGCTTCCTGCCCGCCGCAGAGCGCTACCATCTGATGCCGCAGATCGATCGCTGGGTGGTGACACAGGTGCTGACCTTCCTGCGCGCCCTGCAAGCGCAGGGCGGGGTGATGAACCTGTCCATCAACCTGTCCGGTCAGTCCCTGTGTGATGAGGACTTTCCGGCCTTTGTCACCACCGCGGTGCTGGCCAGTGGCGTACCGCCGCAGTGGTTGTGTTTCGAGGTGACCGAGACCACCGCCATCACCAACCTGAGCCACGCTGTGGGCCTGATCAGCGAACTCAAGCGCATGGGTTGCCATTTCGCCCTGGACGACTTCGGCAGCGGCCTGAGTTCCTTTAGTTATCTCAAGAACCTGCCCGTGGATTATCTGAAAATAGACGGCAGCTTCGTCAAGGATATGGATCGTAATCCCGTTGACCGCGCGATGGTGGCGGCCATCAACGAAATCGGCCACCTGATGGGCATACAGACCGTGGCCGAGTTCGTTACCCGCCTGGGTGTGCTGGAGGCACTGGATGAAATCGGTGTCGACTATGCCCAGGGCTATTTCATTGCTACCCCGGAACCCCTGGTACTGGGATAGGGAATAATGGAGGCCTTGGCGGCGTATCTGTTATTGGGTGTGCTGGCCGGCGTTTCGGCCGGCCTGCTGGGCATCGGCGGTGGCCTGATCATCGTGCCGGTACTGCTGGCCATCTGGCAACAGGGCGGTGTCGACAGCCCCTGGCTGATGCAGATGGCCATTGCTACCTCGCTGGCGAGTATCGTCTTTACTTCCGTCTCCTCGGTGCGTGCCCATCACTGGCGCGGCGTGGTGCTGTGGCCTCAGGTTCGGCGGCTGGCGCCGGGTATCCTGTTGGGTGCTGGGCTGAGGGCGATGCAGGCGTCGTGGCTGTCCGGGCAGTGGCTGAGGGTGGGCTTCGGTGCCTTCGAATTGCTGGTGGCCGCCAGCGTGCTGTTCGCCCCGCTGGGTGCGCGGTTGGCGTATCGGCTGTCGGGACTGGCATTGAAACGGGTGTTTGCCCTGGTTCTTGCCCTGCTGGGGCTGTGGATGTTGCTGGACTGAGGAACTCCGGGTGGCGCCTGAGACTCTGAGATTGAACACCGACAGGTGGGAGCGGACCCTCGGCCGCGAAGGTTTGGCATCAGGGCCCTTTCGCGGCCCGAGGGTCCGCTCCTACGGTCGTGATTTGGGCATGGTAGACGGGTAACAGCACGATGAGCAGATTACAAAATTCCATTATCTGCCAATGGCTTGCACTGGCACTGCTGGGCCTGTTCGCCTTGCCGGTGCTGGCCGATGAAGACGATATGGCCGAGGACGGCCCCCACACACAACTGACGGAGGTCAGTGACCTGCAGGCACTGGGCCGCATGGTGCGCGAGGCCGGTGTGCCGATCCTGTTGATGTTCGCCAGTGAAGACTGCCACTTTTGTGAGCGACTGGAGGCCGAGGTACTGGGGCCGATGAAACTGGTCGGTGACGACCCGCGTCGGGTGCTGTTGCGCAAAATCATGCTGGAGACGGCGGACAGCCTGCGTGATTTCCAGGGGCGGGAAATCAGTGCCGACGAGTTGGTGCGGCGGAAGAGGGTCGGTATGGTGCCCACCCTCTACCTGCTGGATGGCGAGGGCCGTGAGCTGGTGCCCAGGATCGTCGGCTACACCTCGCCGGATTTCTACCCTGCCTATCTGGATCAGGCCATCGATGTGGCACGTGTACTGTTACGTCAGGGTACGGGCCCGTAGGAGCGGGCCATGCCCGCGATGGTTTTATCATCAAGGCTTCATCGATGCACTTGTAGGAGTGTCTTCAGGCGCGACAGTTTGATTGATTCTGGCTGTCGCGCCTGAAGGCGCTCCTACAATATCGTGACCATCGCGGGCATGGCCCGCTCCTACGGTTGATGTCTTTTTTCGTGATATTTCGAACCACTTCTTCGCGACCTTCGTGGTCGACTAGCCGCCTATCCCCTTCAGCCGACCATCGATAGTGCGGAAATAGATTTCGTAGCGTCCGCCGGGGGTGCGCTCCAGCCCCTGCACTGACTATTCTGTCAAGACTTTCGATTCCCTGTCGGTTACGGCATGTCGGTCGCAAAAATGGCCGGCTGGATTGCCGGGGTGGTAATTTCGCACTTGACATAATTTCCTGGGGGGGGGGTAGGGTTTATACGGACATAAAATTCAGTGATAGGAAGCTCTGGGAGAGAATGATGAAAAGGGTTATTGTCTATGTTGTTCTGAGTGCTTTTTTTATGGCGGGATGTAGCGAGGGAGATCACGCCGCATCACCCGATCAACCTCAAGTCGAATACGCCTCACCCGAGACGGCCTCTGTCGAAATCCAGAATTTCATGAATGCCGATTGGCTTTATGACGAATATTTCGGCGAATATGGCTTTCCGGAAGAGTTCAAGGCCACCGTCATCAATGAGATCAAGTTGGTGGCCAACGGCTTTGCTTTGCAGTACGCCAAAGGTGAAGATGTGGAGGGGAGCATTGCAGAGTTCCGCAGCGGGATGCTGTTGTTGCAGGTCAGCGGGCAGTTTGGCGCCATGATTTCCCAGATGAGCGAGACCTGGTACAGCGGCGACTATGAGGCGATGAGCGCCAGGCCTCCAGCGGTCGATATGGATTCTCTTCCCGACGCCGTGCGTTACTTCGACCTCGGAGTGTCGGCCGAGGAGGAGATTGCGCGCTTGAAGGCATTGGAAGTGGAAACGGCGAAAGATGATGCAGTTTTCCTCAAGGCTCAGGAAAAACTGGTGGAAAAATACAACCTGCCCTACGAGTTGCCCGGCCGAGCCCCAAAGTACATTATCTACAGCTCGTCGATGAAGGGCGGCGGGGGTAAGGACAAGAAGAAAGACGAGAAACCCGAGTACAAGCATGAATCGGATATTTCCGACTGGGCCTGGCGTCCTGGCGATATCATCTGGAGCGATGGAGGAGCTGGTTTTGGCCACATGGGAATTGTAACCCACTTCAATAATACGGAAGGCGAGATAGCGAGAGGGGCGCTGCCCTGGTCTTGGAGTAGGCCAGGTGGTGCATGGTTGTCGATCGTGGACGCCAATACTGGAGGGGTTAACCTGCATCAAGGCGCTCTCCTAATGGATGCATGGCAAAAGAAGTACGATACTGTCAGGCGGTATACTTACGCCCATTCCATCGGATGGCCAAACTTTACACCGCCCTGCGATTACAAGGACTGCTCGCAGAGTGGAAAAAACTATTATAACTACGTTACGCAGCGCATGTTCGCTATTGTCAATTGGGCAATGGGCCAAGTTAACAAGCCTTATAACTGGAACTTTTTCAACAAGAACGCCGATGACAGAACCTATTGCTCGCAACTCGTCTGGCAAGCCTACAGGCAAACTGCCCGGCCGGGATCGTCGCGCCCCGAATGGAGGGATATCGATCTGGATAGCAATGGTGGCTGGGTCGTTTTTCCTAATGACATTTTGAATCACACCCTTGTTGTAAAGATGGCTGAGTCGAAGAAAAAGAAGGTTGGGACATGCCAATATTTCTGTTTCTGATCACGATCGTCGTATTGCTGGGCTGCAGGCCTGATGTTGAAACGGCGGTGGTGACTGACTGCGACAATACCTTCGTTGTGTCAGGGAGCAATCAGTTTGATCTTCTGGCCTACGAAAAAACGTCGAATGCAATTCGTCTGGTTCAGCACTATGAAGGGGAACAGAGGTTTCAGAGCAGTTATCTCTGTGAGCGGGATATTGTCTTGTCGTCTTACCAGTTTCGTGGCCCGGCAAAGGAGGACGCGGGATTTGAGATTATTCACCGGGACGGAAAGGCTGAGCAGATCGGGTTTTCTGACGGGCCTGTAAGGTTTGTTTCATACCGGGACGGCATTCTGGTGGGGACAAATCGCCTGCATGCAGAGTCGCCGGACGCGTCTCTGGGTGATTCACCCTTTTTAATACGAGACAAAGAGCGCGGCCATTCGTACCGTGAAGATGGTAAAGAAGTGTTTCTTTATACTCACTATATTCCATTTTCTCGTATGGATGACCGAAGCTTCAGGCCGGAGCGTTCTTATCGTTTTGGTGCGGCCCTAGGAGACAGCGCAGGAATCTATGGCGATATACTGCTGGCGCCAGAGACTGTAACGCCCGATACCGGGCTGTACCGGCTAGATTTGAATGCTGGCCGGCGTACCCGGGTGAGCAAGGTGGCCGGCAGTCTCAATGACATTCACGTGCGCGGTAATGGTGACCGGTATTATCTGCTATGGTCGGCAACCGAGCGCTATCTAGCCGCCATAAAAGGCCACGAACATCTTCTTGAGCAGCCTCAACCCATACCCGATGATCCCGTGGAGGCGCGATTTCAGGCCTATTACCGCGGCATGGAGCGCGATACCTTGTACCGTTTCGAAGAGGATCCTAAAAGCGGTGAGTGGACGTACACCAGGCTGAAAAAGATCGACGGGGGTGTCTACCATTATTTTGCGGTGGACGAGGCGATCTACATTCTCACCCGCGATCAGCGGGCGATTCGTTACGATTCGGAGAAGGATACCTGGCAGGAATTCCCGTTTGAATACAGTGACCGATTCGAACGTATCAATGCCATCGGGGATGGGCTGGTCTTCACGTTGCAGAGCCGCGACGGGAGCCTGGCCAGGGTCTATGTGGTTTCCCGGGATTTCTCCCGCATCAGCAAGCCGCTAACCATTGACCGTGATTGGTCAGACACGCGAATTTCCACCCGCTACAATTTTGTTTCCACCATGCCGAAATGGCTGGGGCAATGAGATTTCTTTTTCCTCTTCTTCTGAGCCTGTTGTCGTTCAATGTGCTGGGTGGAGATTTGTACTGGTATGACGATGACCGAAGAGTGCTTATCCATGAGCGTAGCTACGATGCCACTTTGGACGTCTATGTCTATCGCTTTGGCGGTTCATCACATGCCCCCAAACGCCGGCTGACCGGCAATATCATCGTCAAGTTTTCCGATGCCCCAGGTACGGATAGCCTTGCGAACTTTCAGGCAAGGTACGCCGTAACACTGCTAAAAAGGCTTCGCATCGGTTCCGGGTATTATCTTTTCAGCACCGTCGACAGGGAGTCCTCTCTGGATATCGCCAACCGGATTTATCTCGATGACAAGGTGCGGTTTGCTTATCCGTACTGGTTGACCCTGAGAAAATGAGCCGCCTGAGCCTGCTTCCTGCCTGTTTAGTTTTTCTTGTCAGTTGCGGCGGTAGTGATTATGAGATCGATCCCCTCGCGGCCGAGCAGTGGTATCTTTCCGGCAGCGCTCGTGATGCAGACGTTGTGCATATCAATCTGAATCAACCGTGGTACAAAGGCCGGGGTGTGCTGGTTGCTACAGTGGACAATGGCATTGACGTTTTTCATGAAGACCTGCAAGCGAATATCGGCAAGGGGAGTTACAGCTACCTGCCCGAGGAATATGGTTTTTCGCAGGCGGCCGACCATGGTACGGCGACTGCTGGCATCATTGCCGCTGTTGAAGGCAATGGAAAAGGAATCAAAGGCATTGCTCCGCAAGCCAGGATTATCGGTTTCAATGCCTTGAGATTGGCAACGGTCAGTAATCTGGCGGATGCCCTGGTGAGAGAGAAAGAGCATGTATGGATCTCTAATAACAGTTGGGGGGATATCAATAGCTGGGGTGAGCCTCTGGCGCTGAAAAGTCTGATACGGGATGCGTTGATCGATGGCGTCACTGACGGCAGAAACGGCCGGGGTATTGTCTATGTTTTTGCCGCGGGTAACGGTGATGGCGTCGTCAATGACCTGCCGATCGATAACGTCAATTACAGCGGTTTGGTCAACAACCGTTACACCATCCCTGTCTGCGCCATCGATGAATATGGAAAAAAGGCGGTTTACTCTGAAAAGGGCGCGACACTGATTGTCTGTGTACCCTCGAAAGGGCGTGCGGAAGGGTTGGGTATCACGACCACCGATGTTACCGGGGAGGATGGGTATAACCCCACACTGTTTCCTGATGACTTTGAAAACCAAGGCTACACGGGCAACTTCGGTGGTACATCCGCAGCCGCACCGATGGTATCGGGTGTTGTGGCCTTGATGCTGGAAGCCAATCCGCGGCTCTCATGGCGGGATGTGCGGATTATCCTCGCCAGGAGCGCCAGGCGGAATGATGCCTCCGATGTGGATTGGATTGAGAACGGCGCCGGTTATCTTGTCAATCACCAATATGGATTCGGTTTGGTGGATGCAGACAGGGCAGTACAATTTGCGGCAGAATGGGCGGGTGTGGGTGACGAAAAGATGCTTGAGTATCAGCAGAATGTTGGCGAGCCGATTCCAGATGGTAAGAATGATGGCGTGCAAAGTGAAATCTTTGTAGACGGAGATCTTTACATAGAATTTGTCGATATTTTCTTCGATGCCAGTGATCACCCGAATCTGGGAGATCTGGACATTGTGCTGACGTCACCCGAGGGAACGGAAAGCGTTCTGGCCGAACAGCACAACGAGATGTTTGGTGTATTTCAGTACAATAACTGGCGATTTGGAACAATGCGGCATTTGGGCGAGCGGTCCCGGGGGGAATGGCAGCTGAAGGCTGTCGATAGGGCCGAGGGCGGTAGCGGTACGTTCATCAAATGGCAGATCAAACTCTATGGTACCCGGAAAAATCACCAGTGATTTAGGCAGGCTGTTTTGGTGTGTAACACGGTTCTGCGGCGCCACCTGAAAAGCCGGGATGGTTGCTTAAACCTGACCCACCCCCTTTAGCCGCCTGCGCACCGCTGTTGCCAGCCGGCGACTGACTTCCAGCCGATCATCGATAGTGCGGAAATAGATTTCGTAGCGTCCGCCGGGGATACGTTCAAGCCCCTGCACGGACTGCATGGCGACCAGGGAATTGCGGTGCACACGCAGGAATCGGTCACTGAATTCCGCCTCCAGTGATTTCAGCGGGTCGTCGATCAGCAGCTGCCCGCCGAGATGCCGCACCGTGACGTATTTTTGTTCCGCTTGAAAATAAATCACGTCCTCAATGGAAACTAACTGCAAGTTGCCGCCGATATTGGCGCTGATGTGGGTGCGCGCATGCGCACTCTCTTCGCTGCCTTCCTGCTGGTTGATGTCAAGCAGCTGGGCGCGGTTGATGCGCCGTGCCCGGGCCAGGGCATCGGCCAGGCGTTCGCGGCGAATGGGTTTCAGCAGGTAGTCCACGGCGTTGGCCTCGAAGGCGGCCAGGGCGTGTTCATTGTAGGCGGTGGTGAAAATGATCGCCGGCGGGCTGTCCAGTTGTGACAGGTGCATGGCGGCCTCGAGTCCGTCCATTTCCGGCATGCGGATATCGAGCAGGACAATATCCGGATTCAATGCGTCGGTCAGCTGAATCGCTTCGCGTCCGGTGCTGGCTTCACCGGCGGTTTCGATGCCGTCAATATCATCCAGCAGGCGTGCCAGGCGGGTGCGGGCCAGGGGTTCATCATCGACGATCAGCGCTTTCATTTCTTCGGCTCCACATCAGCGAGTGTTGTGTAAGGGAGGGTAATCGTGGTGATGTAGCTGTCGGCGTCGGCCTGGGTGGTGAGTCTTCCCTGTTCGCCATAGATGGCGGCCAGACGCTGGCGGATATTTTCCACCGCAATGCGGTTTCCCTGGTGTTGTCTGGCGTCCTGCTGTGCGGGTAGGGGATTGCTGATGCTGATGTAGATTTCCCGGTCATACCGGTGGCCGTCTATGCCAATGATGCCGCCCGCGCCCATGGTTTCGATGCCGTGGTAAATGGCGTTTTCCAGCAGTGGCTGAATGATGAGACGTGGCACCAGGGCATCGCCCGGCAGTTCGTCGATGCACCAGCGCAGTTGCAGGCGATCACCGAGACGCAGTGTCTCGATATCCAGATAGCGGTGGGAAAGGGCCAGCTCTTCGCGGAGGGTGATCTGGTGGCTGGCGTCGGCCATGCTGTTGCGGAACAGGTCGGCAAGATTTTCCACCGCCTCCTCGGCCTGCTGCGGGTTGATCTGGGTGAGGCTGGCGATGGTATTGAGGCTGTTGAACAGGAAGTGCGGACGAATGCGTGATTGCAGGGCCTGCAGGCGCGCCTCGGCCTCGGCGCGCATGTTCTGCTTCCACTGCTGTTGAACATAAAAGTAGCGCAGTACCAGGGCGCTGACGATGGCGCTGATGCCGAGATTGCGCAGCAGCAGATCGGTGTGCCGTCCGCCAGCGCTCCATTGGCTGCCGATGCCGGCATGGGGCATCTCCTGGCCGATCCACCAGGCCAGTTCGGTGATTACCAGGGTGGTGACGAGTAACAGTAAATAGCTGGTAACGGCGGCCCGCGTTTCATTCATACGGCTCAGTCGGGGGCGGCTGATGCACAGCACGGCGGCGCTGCTCAGGCCGACCCATTGAATGAACAGGGAGGTGATGCTGAGATCACCCCAGCGGCCACTGCGGCTCTCCATCGGCGCCAGGGTCAGGACGATAGCCAGCAGCTCGCTGATGACCACCACGGCGAAGACCATGCGCACGGAACAGAAGTCCGGCAGAAAGAAGTTGTCGTTGGTGCTTTTTGGCGGGGCTTGACGGCTCATGGTGGGCTGAGTTTAGCGCGGATCGGGGTCAATATCGGCTATACTGCGCGGATTCTTGATAAAGGGAGGTCTCTGGTCAATCTCATTTCTGTTCAGCCAGAATCGATCAGGGGCGCCCAAGCCTATTGACTCGCGAGTTTTAAAACATGAGCAACCACGTAGAAAAACCTTGGGGCGGCCGCTTCAGCGAGCCCACCGATGCCTTCGTCGAGGCCTTCACCGCCTCGGTCACCTTCGACAAACGCCTTTACGCCCACGATATTGCCGGCTCCATCGCCCATGCCACCATGCTGGCTAAAGTGGGTGTGCTCACGGAGGTCGAGCGCGATGCCATTATCGACGGCCTGCAGGCCATCAAGGCCGAGATTGAGGCCGGTGAGTTTGAATGGTCCATCGCCCGCGAAGACGTGCACATGAACATTGAGGCGCGCCTCATTGAGCGTATCGGTGATGTGGGCAAGAAGCTGCACACCGGCCGCTCGCGCAACGATCAGGTGGCCACGGATATTCGTCTCTATCTGCGCGATGAGCTGGCGGCGATCATCAGTGAGCTCACGCGCCTGCAGGCTGCGTTGGTGGTTCTGGCGGAAGCCGAGGCCGACACCATCATGCCCGGTTTCACCCATCTGCAGACCGCCCAGCCAGTGACCTTCGGTCATCATCTGCTGGCCTGGTTCGAGATGCTCAAGCGTGACCACGGCCGCCTGTGTGACTGCGCTGTGCGTCTCAACGTGTTGCCCCTGGGCGCCGCCGCCCTGGCCGGCACCTCCTATCCCATCGACCGTGAATACAGCGCTGAATTATTGGGCTTCGATGGCGTGTGCGAAAACTCGCTGGATGCGGTGAGCGATCGCGATTTCGCCATCGAATTCGTCGCCGATGCCGCGCTGTTGATGATGTACCTGTCGCGCTTCTCCGAAGAGCTGGTGATCTGGGCCTCGGCGCAGTTCAACTTCATCGAGCTGGGCGACAGCTTCTGCACCGGCTCCAGCATCATGCCGCAGAAGAAAAACCCGGACGTACCGGAGCTGATCCGTGGCAAGACCGGCCGCGTCAACGGCCACCTGGTCGCCCTGCTGACCCTGATGAAGGGCCAGCCGCTGGCCTATAATAAAGACAATCAGGAGGACAAGGAACCGCTGTTCGACAGCGTCGATACCCTGCGCGCTTCCCTGCGCGTGTTCGCTGACATGATCCCTGCCATCACGCCCAGGCGCGACAACATGCGCGCGGCGGCGCGCAGTGGTTTTTCCACCGCCACGGATCTGGCCGATTATCTGGTGCGTAAGGGCGTGCCCTTCCGCGACGCCCACGAGGTGGTGGGTAAGGCCGTGGCCCTGGGTGTCAAAGAGGATTGTGACCTGGCCGACATGACGCTGGCACAGTTGCAGCTGTTTTCCGATCATATCGATGCCGATGTGTTCGACGTGCTGACCCTCGACGGCTCGGTGGCGGCACGCGACCACATCGGTGGCACCGCGCCCGCGCAGGTGCGTGCGGCCTGTGCCCGCGCGCGGCAGTGGTTGCAGGAAAACTGAACCCGGGAGACTCTCCCGGCCACGGGGTGTGACAGACGCATGAAATTATTTAGCTCCGTTGTTCTCGGCGTCATCCTGTTGCTGCCACTGGTCGCACAGGCGCGCCCGGTAACGCCATTCTTTACCTTCAATCAGAGCCCGCTGGTGCAGCTCTACGGCCTGCCGGCCATCGGCGCGGCGCGCATTCTCGACCCGGGTGAGCAGCGCTACCGGTTGCAGGCGGATCTCGCCAGCAATTTCAGCGCCGGCCAGTCGGGCGCGGAATCCATCGTGCTCGATGGCGAGACCACGCGTCTGACCCTGGCCTTCAGCGGCCACGGCGGACGCAATTTCGAATGGGGGGTACAGATCCCCTATGTGTCGCACAGCGGGGGCGTGCTGGATAGCTTTATCCGTGGTTGGCACGATGCCCTCGGCCTGTCGCAGGGCGGGCGGACTGCGGTGCCCGATGATGTGCTGAATTACCAGTATATGCGCGATGGCCAGACCTTGGTCAGTCAGACGCTGGTAGGCGAGGGTGTGGGCGATGTCCGCCTCACCGGCGGCTGGCAGCTGCTGCGCCCAGGCGCGGATGACAACGCCGCCATCACCCTGCGCACGAGCCTGAAACTTCCCACCGGCGACAGCGAGCAGCTGCGTGGCAGCGGTGGCACGGATCTGGCTCTATGGCTGAATGGCGGCTATGGCGGTTATGGACTGGGGCCGTCGGCCTCGGTGTTTGGAGGCCTGGGCATACTGCTGATGAACAAGGGCGATGTACTGCCCGAACTGCAGCGCAGCCGTGTCCTGTTTGGCAGCCTGGGTGCCGGTGCCTGGGTGCTGCCGCGTCTGTCACTGAAGGTGCAGCTGGATTATAATGGCGCCATCTATCGGAACAGCGAACTGACCCAGCTGGGCGCCGATTCCCTGCAGCTCAGCATGGGCGGCAGCCTGCGGCTGGCCAAGCAAACCCGCATCGAACTGGCGGTGGTGGAGGATGTCGCCGTCGCTACCGCCCCCGATGTGGTGTTTCACGCGGCTATCATTGTGCAGCAGTAGCGCCCCCTCTCAAGCCCATGCAAATGCCCAAATGACAGTCCGCTAGCCCCCAAGCCCGGGTCAAGGAAACCCCCGGTGGGCCGCTATAAACTGACAGGAACCGGGCACACTCATGCCGTTGTCGGTGTGTGCCTGAGGGGAGCCGGTTCCCCGTCTCGACAGTGAGGGCAGGGCGTGAAAAACAGCAGCGATCAGCATCACTCCCGGTGGAGTATTTACCGGCTGCTTGCTGTTCTGTGTCTGCTGTTGCTCACGGCCTGTGGCGGTGCGGATGCGCCAGCTCCGGCGCCGAGCCCGGGCGGCGAACCGCCAAGCCTGCAACGCCTTGAACTCAGCCCGGTGGCCGCCAGTCTGGCCGTCGGCACCGAACTGAACCTCCATGCCACGGGCCTGTACAGCGATGGCAGCCGGCGCGATCTTAGCGACAGCGTTGCCTGGCACAGCGACGATACAACGGCGCTCAGCGTGGCTGAGAATGGCCGTATTCATGCCCTGTCGGCCGCCCGTACCCACATTCGTGCCAACTTTGACGGGCATGATGCCGAGGCGTCCATCGAGGTCACGGCGGCTACTTTGCAACGCCTCGATATTGAGCCCGCCGGGCTGCGACTGGCCAAGGGCACACAATATCCGCTCAATGTCTTTGGCCTGTTCAGTGATGGCAGCCGCCAGGCGCTGGACGATCAGGTTGTCTGGACCTCGCTCGCCCCCTCCCTCTTCAGTATTTCCTCCACCGGCCATCTGACTGCGCTGGCGGTCGGCAGCGGTGCCTTGCAGGCCAGCTTCGGTGTCCTTAGTACACAGATCGATATTACCGTCAGCGATGCCGATCTCACCACCCTGCGTGTCACCCCCGCCAGTGTTGAGCTGCCCGTTGGCAGTGAGGTCATGCTGCGTATCGATGGTTTCTATAGTGACGGCAGCCAGCAGGATCTCAGCGCCCAGGCCAGTTGGCAGATCGATGTACCGGCCGTCGCCAGTCTGGATGCTGGCATGCTGCGTGGACTCACCAGCGGTAGCGCCACCCTGCGTGCCGATGTAGGTGGATTGAGTATCGAGGCACAGGTGCGTGTCACCGATGCCGTGTTGAGCCGCCTGGAACTGGATCTGGGCGGCGCGGATCTGCCGACCGGCCTCAGCCGCCCACTACGGGCCCTGGGCCACTTCAGTGACGGCAGCCTGCGTGATCTCACCGCGCAGGTCATCTGGCGCAGCAGCGACGATGCCCGTCTGGCCATCGCCAACGCCGTCGGCAACGAGGGGCTGGCCACGGCGCTGGCCGCCGGTACCGTCACGGTCGGCGCCGCCCTGGACGGAGTTGAGGTACAGGCCACGTTGATCGTCAGCGCCGCCGACCTGCAAACACTGGAGCTGGAGCCGGTGGCGCCGCGCTTGGCCGTCGGCACAGGTCTGCGGATGCAGGCCCTGGGGCGCTATTCCGACGCTTCTCTGAAAATACTGAGTGACCAGGTAACCTGGTCCAGCGATGAGCCAACCATTGCCGCCGTCGCCAATATCGACGGTCAGGCCGGGCAGGTGCAGGGACTGGCGGTCGGTGATACGCGCATTCGTGTCCAGCTCGGTGGGATCTCGGCCAGCGTGCCATTGAGCGTGACTGCGGCGTATCTTGAGGTCATCACCATCGAGCCGGCAGAGATCAGCCTGGCCAGCGGCGAGCGTCTCATGCTGCGTGCCGTGGGTGGTTTCTCCGACGGTTCCACCCAGCCGCTCGGTGCGGCGGTGCGCTGGGAGTCGGCGCAACTGGATGTCGTGCGCATCGACGAGAGTGGCGAATTGCTGGCCTTGCAGTCGGGTGAGGCGCGCATCAGTGCCAGTCTGGACGGGATAACGGGCAGTATCCCTGTGCAGGTGAGCACTGCCACCCTGACGGATCTGGAGATCACCCCGGCCAGCCCCCGCCTGGCCAGTGGTACTACGATGGGCTTCAGTGTCGTAGCGGTGTATTCCGATGGCAGCCGCCGCGATGTCACGGCACAGGCGGTATGGGCCTCCGCGAATCCGGTGGTGCTCAGCGTCAGCAATGGTGACCCGTTTCGGGTGCGTGCCGGGGCCGTGGGTTCTTCGCGGCTGACGGCCCGCTTCGGCGGCCTTGAACGGGCCGTGGATGTAACCGTCACCGGCGCCACCATCAGGGGTCTGCACATCACGGCGCCGGTCACCGCGCTGGCCAGCGGCGAGAGTGTCCGCCTAAGCGCCGTGGCCAATTTTTCCGATGACAGCAGTCAGCCGCTGGACTATGACGTGGTCTGGTCCAGCCTTGATCCGGCACTGGCCAGTGTGGGCAATACGGCGGACAGCCGTGGCGTGGTGGTGGCGGCCAGCAATGCCGCCGGCAGTGTGAGCATCCGCGCCGGGTACGCCGGACTGAGTGCCGAACAGTGGCTGGATATCACCTTTGAGCCGCAGCGCCCGGTGTCGCTGGTGGTGCTGCCCAGTCCCAACGTGCTGCGCAATGACGATAGCGACAGTTCGCGTATCACCCTGCGCCTGCGGGCGGCCGGCGCCACGGCAACAGTGGCCGATGGCACTCTGGTGGCGGTGAGCGTAAGCCAGGACGGGCAGGCATTATTCAGCACCACCGTGAGCACCAGCGGCGGCGAGGCCGGTTTCGATTTCACCACCACCGCCAGTGGCCTGTTACTGATCGAGGCACGGGTGGCGGGTGGTGAGGTGGTGGGGCGCGGGTTGCTCTACGCCAGTGGGCAGCCGCTGGTGGTGGTCATTCCTGCGGCGTTTGCCGATGCCGAGCGTATTGACGGCGTGGTGCAGGCCGGGGCGCGGTTAGGCTTCTTCCTGTTCAACACCTCCAACCGGCCCATTCCCCTGCAGGGCTTTGTGCTGGAGAACGGTGACACCGAGCTGCTGGCCATCAGTGATCCCGCCCAGCTTAACGGTGGCTGGCTGGCGGGAGGCATGCAGCTCGGTTTTATCGTGACCCTTGGCGAGGCAGTGGTGGATCAGGGGCTGGGCGCCCATTATCTGCTGGTTGACCCCAGTAGTGGGCTGGTGGCCCGTTTCGGCGTGGTTTTTTCCACACCTCCCTAAGGGGTGTTGATTACAACACCAGTCCGGAGAGGGTCAGCAGGGCAAGAATCGTCACCCAGGCAATCAGGCTGCGGCTGCACAGGCCCAGGGCCTCTTCAATGGCTTGGTTACCGTCGACCTGATCCAGCTGCAGGGCGGCACGTCCGGTGCGGATGACGTATTGATGGCAGACCACCGGCACCCTCGACATATCCCGCAACGAGGTCTCACGCCAGACCTGCAGGGCGTGCATGAAGCTGCCCATGACGGCGAAGCTGAGTGCCGACAGGTGCGCCGGCAGCCAGGCCAGCAGCATGTGCAGGCGGGTGGCGGTGAGCCAGTAGTCCTCGTTGGCGTTTTCCGGCGGCGTAGAGACCAGCTCGGAGACCAGCCGGTACAGGATCGCCCCCATGGGGCCGAGCAGGACGAACCAGAAAAACACCGCCAGCACCCGCTCATGGGTCAGCACGAAAATCATGTCGATGACCACATCCGTGCGCGCCTGCTCGCTCGCCGGCACCGGAAAGGGCAGGAATTCGCGCAGGATGGTCTGCGCCCGCTCCTCGTCGTTCTGCGCGCGGGCCTCCAGCCAGGCACTGACCTGCCGGTTCATGTTGTGTGGCCCCAGGGCATAGACCAGCACCGCCAGACTGAGGGCGAAGCTGAACAGCCACAGCTGCATGTCCAACAGATATTGTATGAGGCCCACCACCAGCACCGGCGGCAGCACCGTGAGCAGTACGGTGAGGGTGCCGCGGCGGTTGTCCGCCGGCAGCAGCTTGCGGCGCAGGTCGTCGGCGTAGCGGTGAAACCACTGCAGGCTGCGCAGCCCGTCCAGCGCCGGGACGAGCTTTTCCAGGGCGAGACTGATCAGGATGGCGAGCAGGAACATGCGGGTGTCCTTGAAAGGCGTCGGGAAACGGTAGTGATGATAGCGGATTCAGCCCAGCAGGTCGTGCAGCCGCTGCCAGTCGAAGTGCGGGCCGGGATCGGTCTTGCGGCCGGGGGCGATGTCACTGTGGCCGGTGATGCGCCGCGGGTTGAGATTCGGATAGGCGGCGAACAGGCTGTGCGCCAGCTCGGCCAGGCGTGTGTACTGGATCGCCATGAAGGGCTGCTCGTCGCAGCCCTCCAGCTCGATACCAATGGAGAAGTCGTTGCAGCGCTTGCGCCCGGCGTGGCAAGACTGGCCGGCGTGCCAGGCACGGCGGTGGAAGGGGACGTACTGGGTGATGCCGCCGTCGCGGCGGATCAGGGCATGGGCGGAGACCCGTAACTTGCAGATCGCCGCAAAATCCGGGTGCTCGGCCGGGTCAAGGCCGTTGCAGAACAGCTCGTCAATCCACGGCCCGCCAAACTCGCCCACCGGCAGGCTGATGGCGTGGATCACCAGCAGGTCGATATCGCAGCCTGGCGGGCGCTCGTCGAAATTGGGTGAGGGTCGTTGGTGTGCAGTGTCGAGCAGGCCGCTGTCGGGGTTGATGTGCATGGTGTGTGAATACCTATGTCGCCAGCCAGTCGTCAACCAGCCGTCGGGTCAGTGTCAGCGGGCCGAAATCGTAGCCGCCCAGTTGCGTAGCCGGAATGATCTTGAAGGCGTCCAGTTCCTCGTTCAGGGAGATCGCCCCCTCCGTACGCAGGTGATAGGCGATGATCAGCTGATTCTGTTCCGGCAGTGGATAGAGGCTGAGCAGTGCCACATCGTGAGCAGTCAGTCCCAGTTCCTCGACGATCTCCCTTTCAACAGCCGCCTGCGGTGATTCGCCGGACGCCAGAAAACCGCTGATCACCGAAAACAGCCCCTCCGGCCAGGCCCTGTTGTGAGCCAAAACTACACCTTCTGGCGTCTCGACGATAGCGGTGACAACCGGAACCGGGTTGTCCCAGAAAACAAAGCCGCAACTGCTATCCGGGCAGCTGAGGCGTTGTGTCCCATCGTGGGGTATGAGGTGTAGAGGCTGGGTGCACAGCGGGCAGTATTTCATGGATGAGCGTTTTGTATTTGTAATGGAATGCGCACAAAATCACTGTAGCATAACGGCTTTGGACTCGTGACACCGCTCTGCGGTGCCACGCATCTTGTGGCGCTTGGCGGCACCTCTACTGTTTAGTGGCCGGCGCACAAATGCCTATACTATGCCCATGCGCGAATACCATTTCCGAATCGCCATCTCCGCCGAGCGCTACCTGGCCCACTATCAGGGGCTGGTGAGCGGCGTAGTGGTGACCCTGGCCGATGGCACGCGGCTGGAATTTCCCGCCGAAAGCCTGCGGCCCTTCGTCACGCATGACGGCATCTACGGGCAGTTCATGCTGCGCGTGGACGACAACAACAAATTGCAATCTCTGCAACGGGTGGGCGACTAAGTCGCATCAGCAGCTACAAAAACAACCGCCTGTGCTACATCCCCGAGCAGGTGCTGAATGCGGCGGCGGAGGACAATGACGCGAGACCGGATAAGTATTACCGTAAGCGCATCGGTTGGACGCTGGATATTCTGCGGCAGTATGCCATGGCATTAAAGGACGTGCGCGAGAGTGGAGTGACGGAATCGGATCAGTTCACGAATGGAATACTTCTAATGTAAAATTAATTCCATAGAATTCTCAGGATGAGATACCAATTGATGTTAATAATATAATTTCAATTGGGAATGGATCATGCTCTGCATGCTTATCATATTAATGGTATATGGATAATCGAACAACACTGTTCTATTGATGCTAAGCAAGGAATATACATCATTGATTCAGCGGGTATAAGGAAATTTAAATTTCCCGGTGCCTTCTATCACGTGATCTCATTACAGAGTATTATGGATTACACTTGGCCACTGTGGACGGGATCACTGTGGACAGATGTGACAATGCGAGAACTGACCCCGTTGGCGCTGACCCCGTTGGCGCTTAATATGTAGCTTCTGTTCGTTGGCTTGTAGTTTTGAGCCGGTGTCTCTGCTGTAATGGTTTTTCGTAGGCCATAGTCTAATTGAGAAATTTAGGAATAAAAATGCTTAAAAGTTCATCGGTGGCTGTTTTTATAGATGTGGAAAATATCCACTACTCTACACTTAATCATTACTCTGAAACACCTGACTGGTCGTGGGTGGTAGAGGCTTGTAAAGAATATGGAAGAATTTCTTCGATACAGGCATTTGGTGATTGGATAGAGTTTTCTAAAGAGGTTCCAGAAATTCAGAGAAATGGTATTCAGCCTATTTTTGTTCCATTGTCTCAAGATGGTAAAAGTAGTCTGGACTGCTTTCTAATTGTCTCTGCTATGAAGCTGTTTTTCCAGAATAATACGATTGATACCCTCGTGCTTGCATCTGGAGATCGCGACTATATACCATTGATAGCGGAACTAAAGGCTCTCGGAAAAAAAGTGGTTATATTGGCGGTTCCAGATACGTTGTCTAAAGATCTTACAACAATCGTAGACGATGTTATATCTTATAAACCGAGAATGGGTAAGCAAGGAAATGTATATAATGAATCTTTAGATAAAAATTCTTCACATGAATATGTTATTGGCACATTAAAGGAGTTGGAGGGAAGTTCTGTTAATGATAGATGGGTTAACTTGGCGAATATAGGTTTGTCTTTAAAAAAGAAGGACTCAACTTTTTCTCATGCGAAATATGGGTACTCAAAGCTGGCTGAGATGCTGGATGACATTCCAAAAATTGAAATTAAGTATGATAACTTTGAAAAAACAGTCGCTCTAGCAAGAACAATAGTTGGTGAAGCCACCGAAACACAAGGCGCTACTCTTAATGGTGCTATAAAAAATCTTAATGAAGGTTATGGATTTATTGAGCCAGACAATGGTGATAAGAACATTTTTTTCCATTCTAGCAAGTTAAAAAATATTGGTTTTTGGGAGCTTCAGGCTGGGGATAAGGTTTCGTACAGTACATATAATACTGATAGAGGGCTAAATGCAGAAAATATTGAAAAGAAAACCTGACGGGGTGCTGCCTTTAGATAATGCCATCCATAGGGGCGATCTGAAGGGTTGTCGCGCGCCTGCATGGCCCTGTCTGGGATTCGACGGTTTATGTAACTTATTGAAAACATGGTGCCGATGAGAGGAGTCGAACCTCCGACCTACTGATTACGAATCAGTTGCTCTACCAACTGAGCTACATCGGCGTGTGATCGGGTTTACCGCGCGGGAGGCGGGAGTATACGAGATGGCGGGGTGGGGAAACAACCGGCGCCGCTGAATGGGGTTTCTGCGGCGCCGGTCGGGGTCAGGGTTTGTTGCGCAGGCGGACGATGATGTCGATGCCTTCCAGCTCGGTGCCGTCGGGGGGCATGGGTAGCTGGCTGAGGGCGATCTGCTCGTCATCGATGTCGCTCAGCATGCCGGTGCTGAGGTTGAAGTAGTGGTGATGCGGGCGGGTGGTGGAGTCGTAGAAGATCTTGCTGGGGTCAACCACCACTTCGCGGATCAGGCCCTTGCGGGTGAACAGGCCGAGGGTGTTGTACACCGTGGCCTTGGAGACCTGATGCTCTTCCGTGTTGACGCGTTCGAGGATCTGCTCCGCCGACAAATGCTGCGGGCGGGCAAACATGATGCGCGCAATCTGCCGGCGTTGTTGGGTGGGCGAGATGCCGTGGCTGGCGAGCAGCTCGTCGACATCACCGCCAAATCGTTTGTCGCTATTTCCTACCATGATGCTAAGTATATCGTCCCATGCGGGAAATTTCTAATACTAGCTGTTTCAGGCCGCGCTGGCGTGCGTGTCGAGGGCGAATGGCGTGGGGTCCAGCACGGGGCGGCGTCCCAGCAGCAGGTCGACCAGCAGGTGTGCGGAGGCAGGGGCCATGACCACGCCATTGCGGAAGTGGCCGGCGTTGATGTACAGCCCCTCGATCTGCGGATGGGCGCCGATGTAAGGGATGCCGTTGGGGGAGGCGGGGCGCAGGCCGGCCCAGTGGCGTTCCAGCGGTATCTCGGCGAGTGCGGGGATCAGGGCTTGGGCGGCGTGTTCCAGCTCGTGCCGTGCCTGTTCGGTGACCGTCTTGTCGAAGCCCACGTCTTCCAGAGTGCTGCCGAAGAGCAGGCGGCCGTCGCGGCGCGGGATGGCGTAGTGCCCCCGATGCAGGACGACGTGTTTCAGCAGCCCGGGCTTTCCCCGGTAGAGCAGCATCTGGCCGCGTACGGGGGTGATGTCGATGGCCTGACCCAGCTCCCGCAGCAGGGAGGCGCTCCACGCGCCGCAGGCGATGATGACCCGCTCGGCGGCGATACTGCTGCCATCGGCGGTGGCGACGCCGCCGATGCGGCCGTTTTCGTGCAGCAGGTGGCTGACTTCGGCCGATTCGATGATGCGTACGCCGCGCGCCTGCACGTCCTGGCGCAGGGCCTTGAGCAGGCAGGGGTTGCGTACCTGGGCGAATTCGGGGAACAGCAGGCCACTCTCGGGGGGTTCGCCGACGGCGGGTTCGATGCGGGCGAGTGTGTCGTGGTCGATGATGTCGAGCCGTGCGCCGGCCGTCGCGGCCCAGGCGGTGGCGCGGGAGGTTTCGTCGCGGTCGAGGATCAGCAGTCCGCTCTGGATCCACTCGGGATCGATGCCGGTGTCGGCCTGCAGTTCATCGGCGAGGGTGCGATAGTGTTGCTGGCTCCAGCGGGCGAGGGCGTTGACCGGTTCCGCGTAGCGCCACGGGTAGAGCGGGGACAGGATGCCGCCACCGGCCCAGGAGGATTCGCGGCCGATCTGGTGGCGTTCCAGCAGGGTGACGTTGGCGCCGGCCTGGCTGAGATAGCGGGCGGTGAGCAGGCCGATGATGCCGCCGCCGACGATGAGATGGTCATGCATGATTAGTCCTGAAGTGCTTGGGTGGTGGGGAGGCCGTGAAAGCCGCGCTGGCCGACCTTGTCGCCGGCCAGCCGGCAGGCGCTGTGCAGGCTGTCGACGAGTCCCTGTCCCGCCAGCCGGGCGTGGATCAGGCCGGCGTTGAAGGCGTCGCCAGCGCCGAGGGTGTCGATGACCTTTAGCGGCGCGAAGGCCGGGCTGTGACGGAGTTCGCCGCCCGGCGCCAGGCCGTAGGCGCCGTGCTCTCCCCAGCTGCAGACATGAACCGCCTGTGGCGTCCGTTGCCGCTGTTGGCGCAGGAAGGTGTCGGCGGCGGTCTCGGGGACGGCCGGGGCCTCTGCGCCAAGTTGGTGCAGCGCGTAGTGGCGGGAGTATATCAGCAGGTCCGCGAGCCCGCACAGTTGCTCGATGTGCTCGCGGGGCTTCTCAATCTCGACGGACAGGGGTAGCTGCGGGCACTGTCGGCGGGCGTGTTTCAGCATCTCGGCGAGTGCCTCCACGTTGCGTCCCTCGGCATGCAGCCAGTCCAGTTGCTGCAGGTCGATACGGCGAAAGGCCTCGGCGTCGTACTCCGGCAGGTCGCGGTAGTGGATGATGGTGCGCGAGCCGTTGTGCGCGTTGAGGGCGATGTAGGAGGTGGGCGCGTGGGCGCCGGGGATCTGTTGCACATGGGTGGTATCGATGCCGTATTGCACCAGGTCGTCGCGGATGGTCGCGCTGCTGGCGTCGTCGGCCAGGGTACCGGCCCAGTGGCAGTGGTGGCCCAGCTGGCTGAGCACCACCAGGGTGTTGGTGACGTTGCCTCCGCGACGGATATCCTGCGCCAGGGCGCGCACCTCCTCGTCCTCGGCGGGCCAGGCGGCGACGTGGTTGATGATGTCCAGGGTGGCGATGCCGACGCCGAGGATGTTTGCCATCGTTGCGGCTTTAGTGGCTCTTGTCCGGGCCACTGTCGGCCCTGCGCATGGCGGAGAGGGGGATGTAGAGGCTGAAGTAGTCGAGGATCAGCCAGCCCACCAGGCCGGCGAGCAGATACCAGAGGCTGTCGAGATAGGCGAGGTAACCGAACAGCACCACGTCCCACAGATAGAGGAAGTACATGGCGGCCATGACGAGGGGTTGGGCGCAGACGCGGCCGTCGCAGTTCGGGCAATGCATGATGGCCCACTTTGCACTGCGGTATTTGTCCCACCAGGAAAAGGATTTCTGCTCACAATGGGGGCAGGGTATGGATGCCATGAGTCGTGTCGCCAGCCGTTGTTGTCAGGCTGCCGATCTTAACCGAGTGGCGGGGTGCCTGCCTATTCCCGGGAGGGGGGATTGGTTACAACCTGAATCCGTGACTTCATGACGGCGCATAGCACAAGCCCTTGATTTCACAGCGGTTCAAAAAATGCCCGCTTAACCTATGGGTGAAGCTAAGATTTTTTGATTCCACTGTGTAATCAATATCTTGCACTCTGCATCCGCCCTGAAGTCACGGATTCAGGTACAATCGAAAGAAAAATACTTCACGGCTGTTTTTGTTGACGATCTACGGTGTATTGGGTGGGGGATAAATGGGTAGTATTGGGGGAAAGATCGGCCGGCTGATGTCTGCTTTTTTGTTGCTGTGGCTGGTGGCTGCCTGCGATGGCAACACGGAGCTGATGGCGCAGGCCATGTCCGGTGATGTGGTGTCGATCGAGGCCAGGCTGGCACAGGGAGATGCTGTCGATGCGCGCAATCGTTACGGTTGGACGGCATTGATGCATGCAGCGCGGCAGGGCGATATCGACAGTCTGCGTGTGTTACTGGCGGCAGGCGCCGATATCAACGCACAGGACAATGATGGCTGGACACCACTGCTGCGTGCCGTGACCAAGGGCCAGCAGGGGGCCGCAATGTTTTTGATCGAGCAGGGCGCGGATGTCAATCTGGCCGATAACAAGGACTGGACGCCGCTGTTGTGGGCGGTTACCCGGGAGCATGCCGGGCTTGTTGACGTGCTGTTGGCCGCGGGTGCCGATGCCAATGCCACGACGAAGAATGGGCGCAATGCCGTGATGATTGCGCGTAGCGAGGGGCAGACCGAGATACTGGCATTGCTGCAGGCCGCCGGTGCGAAATACTGAGTGAGTGACGGGATGCGTGTTTTCATAACAACACTGATATCGTTGGGTCTAGCGGCCCTGCTGCTGGTCGCCTGTTCGTCTCAGCCTCCCTCTGTCTCGCGCAGCGCTGGCTATGTGGTGGATGGCAGCGAAGACACCGGTACCAGCTGGCGCCGCTCGCGGCCTACCCAGGCGACTCTGGACGTGGAGTCACTGGCCAGCGACGGTATTCACGATCCGCAGAATGAGGCCTTCTCGGCCCTGCAGGAGCCCGCTGAGGCGCTGGCGGCCTTTCCCATCGACCGCCGTGGTGCCGCTGACTGGGTGAAGGCGCTGGATCTGGGCATTATTTCGCCGCGTGCCGATCTGCTGGGTGAATCCGAGATGCAGGTAATGGACATGGACATCATGTTCAAGAACACTGGCGCCATGCCCTGGGTGTTGTTCCCGCACAACAAGCACACCGCCTGGCTGGACTGCACCAATTGTCACGACGAGATATTTATTCCCCAGGCCGGGGCCAACAAGATCACCATGGATGCGGTGCTGGCCGGTGAATTCTGCGGCCGCTGCCATGGCAAGGTGTCGTTTACGCTGTGGGTGTGTGAGCGTTGTCACAGCGTGCCCCATGAAGGCTCGCCGGCGAAGTGGTGGTGATGATGAAAGCTCTTTTGCTGATGATGATGTTGGTGGTGTTGGTGGGCTGCAAGGCCGGGCTGGATACCCAGCTTGTGGAGGAAGCGGAAAGCCCGGTGGTGCTGACGTCTGAATTGCAGGCGGCGCTGGACGAGGGCATGGTGCAGGCGGAGACGCCGGCCCCGTCCGTTGAAGCGATTCCGGCGGTCGAGCCCAGTGCGCCGTTGACGCAGACTCCAGCAGTGGAACAGGCCAGTGAGTCACCGCGCAACGACGGCATCCACGATGCGCTCAATGAATCGTTGGCCATCCTGCAGGATCCGGTGCAGGCGATGGCCGAATTTCCGCGTGACCGGCGTGGCGAAGTGGACTGGGTGCTGGCGTTGGATGAGGCGTTGATTGAGCCGCGCGCCGATCTGCTGGGCCAGTCAGAGATGCAGGTTCTGGATATGGATATCCTCATGAAGCGCACGCAGCTGATGCCCTGGGTGCTGTTCCCGCACAGCAGTCATACCGCGTGGCTGGATTGCACCAACTGCCATTCGGAGATTTTCGAACCGAAAGCGGGCGGCAACAATATCACCATGAATGCCGTGCTGGCGGGTGAATACTGTGGCGTCTGCCACGGTAAGGTGTCATTTTCGCTCTTTGTTTGCGAGCGCTGTCACAGCGTGTCGCACCCGGGCTCCGGACCGAAGTGGTGGTAGTGCCCTCAAGTAGGTTCGGCAAGTAGGTTCGGCAAGTAGGTTCAGGAGGGGCTTGTGGCCGTCTTTAGCAGGCCGATGACTTCCTTGTTGCCCTTGTCCTCCGCCACGCTGAGGGCGGTCTCGCCGTCTTCGTCGCGGGCCGCGGGGTCGGCGCCGCGTTTCAGCAGCAAACGGGCGACCTCGGGCTGATTGAAGGCTGCGGCGGCCATTAGCGCGGTGCGCTGCTTCAGGCCGCGTCCATTTACGTCCACGCCGTCATCGAGCAGTGCCGCCACCGCTTCCGTGTGCCCCAGTCCCGAGGCCAGTAGCAGCAGTTCTTCGCCATCCTGTCTGTCCAGAGGCGGGGCTTTATCCAGCAGCAGCCGTACCGTCTGGCTGCGGCCGAAATAAATGGCGTTGACCAGCGGGCTGCCGCCGCTGTCGTCGCGGGCCAGCGGATTGGCGCCGTTTCCCAGCAGTAGGGTGACGGCATCGTCGTACCCGCCGGTGGCGGCGACGATCAACGCCGTGGTGTTGTGTGCATCCACAGCATCCACGTCTGCACCGCGCTCGATCAGCAGCTGCACCGCATCGGCGTGGCCCTCCGAGGCGGCCATCATCAGGGCGCGCTTGCCCTCCGTGGTGCGTTCGTTGACGTCGGCGCCGCTGTCGAGAATGCGCACAATGGCCTCAACATTGCCGTCTTTCGCCGCGTTCATCAACGAGGTGTAAGTCTCGCGTGAACAGCCGCCCAGCAAGGTAGCCAGCATTATCAACAGGATGAAGGTCGTGCGCCACGAGATGGCGTGAAGGGAGGTCAAGGCGAATGTCACTGCTGGAGATTCCTGCTCAACGCTTCATCGACGCATAGAACTCTTCGTTGGTCTTGGTGTTTTTCAGCCGGTCTAAGAGGAATTCGATGGCGGCGATTTCATCCATGGGATGCAGCAGCTTGCGCAGGATCCACATCTTCTTCAACTCATCGGGTTTGGTAAGGCGTTCCTCGCGGCGGGTGCCGGAGCGGTTGATATCGATGGCGGGGTAGATGCGTTTTTCGGCGATGCGGCGATCGAGATGCACCTCCATGTTGCCGGTGCCCTTGAACTCTTCGTAGATCACGTCATCCATGCGCGAGCCGGTTTCCACCAGCGCGGTGGCGAGGATGGTCAGGCTGCCGCCTTCCTCAATATTGCGCGCGGCGCCGAAGAAGCGCTTCGGCCGATGCAGGGCGTTGGCGTCCACGCCACCGGTCAGCACCTTGCCGGAAGACGGAATCACCGTATTGTAGGCGCGCGCCAAGCGGGTGATGGAGTCGAGCAGAATGACCACATCGCGTTTGTGCTCCACCAGACGCTTGGCCTTTTCGATCACCATTTCGGCCACTTGCACATGCCGGCTGGCAGGTTCGTCGAAGGTGGAAGACACCACCTCGCCGCGTACCGAGCGGGACATTTCCGTGACCTCTTCCGGACGTTCGTCGATGAGCAGTACGATGAGATAGCACTCGGGGTGATTGGCGGCAATGGACTGGGCGATATTCTGTAGCATCATGGTCTTGCCCGACTTGGGCGGTGATACGATCAGGCCGCGCTGACCCTTGCCAACGGGGGAGGCGAGGTCGATGACGCGGGCGGTCAGATCCTCGGTGCTGCCATTGCCCTGCTCGATGCGCAGGCGCTCATTGGGGAAGAGGGGCGTGAGATTTTCAAAGGGCACCTTGTTCTTGGCATTCTCCGGCCGCTCGAAGTTGATCTCGCTGACCTTCAATAGTGCGAAGTAGCGCTCTCCTTCCTTGGGTGGGCGAATCTTGCCGGATACCGTGTCGCCGGTGCGCAGGCTGAAACGGCGGATCTGGCTGGGGGATACATAGATGTCATCCGGTCCGGCCAGGTAAGAGCTGTCGGCAGAGCGCAGAAAGCCGAAGCCGTCCTGCAGGATCTCCAGCACGCCATCACCATAAATATCTTCACCCTTGCGGGCATGCGCCTTGAGTATGGCAAAAATAATGTCTTGTTTACGGGCGCGGGACATGCCTTCCACACCACTTTCACGGGCCAGTTCAATCAGATCCGTGGCGGTTTTTTTCTTCAGTTCTGTGAGGTTCATGGTTCTTCGGTCGGTTGGATGCAATAGAAAGGGTTTAGTCGATCAGGGGAATCTGGGATGAGCGTTCGTGTGAACGGACGTGACGCGCAGGCGATCAGATACAAGCTTGCTGTGTGTCTAAAGGGCTTTATTGGGAGTGGGCCGGAACGTCGGCACGCAGTTGAACCTGGCGCTTTGGCGTGTAAGCTAACACGATGGCGGGGCGCCGTCTAGTACTGGTGGCGCCCCATGGCTATAAGTCAGCTTTAGATATTGCTGTCGAGGAAGGCGGTGAGTTGGGACTTGGAGACGGCGCCAACCTTGGTTGCTTCGACATTACCACCCTTGAACAGCATCAGGGTGGGGATGCCGCGAATGCCGAACTTCGGTGGGGTGGCCGGATTTTCGTCAATGTTAAGCTTGGCGATCTTGACCTTGCCTGCGTATTCTTCGGCGATCTCATCGAGGATTGGTGCAATCATTTTGCAGGGGCCGCACCAGTCTGCCCAGTAATCGACCAGAACCGGGCCGTCGGCATTGACGACTTCTTCTTCGAAGGAATCGTCTGAGAGGTAAACGATGTTTCCACTCACGTGATGGATCTCCATTTGGGATGAAATTGAGGTTATCGGCCGGGTAGACCGTCGGGTTTAGGGCGGATCTGCTGCAGAAAATCCATTGTGGCCAATTTTTTCGATCCTTTTCGTTGAATAGCGACGGCTGTTCGCCTCAAACGATCAAAAAATTGGATCCAATAAAATAGTTTTCCCTCGAGACGACCATCTACAACCCGACAAACTCCTGGAAAATATCGATAACCCGGGCTGATGTGACATTTCAGCTCAATACGCGGCCGATTTCAAGCCCAAAGCCGTGGCAATTTTGTTATTCTCTTCTGCCTATGTCAGACACACATCTCACAGAGACTTCATTCAGGGAGTTGGGGCTTGCCGATGCGCTGGTACAAGGCGTTGAAACGGCAGGGTTTTCTTACTGCACACCGATTCAGGCAGAGACCCTGCCGCTGGCCCTCAAGGGACAGGACGTGCTCGGCCAGGCGCAGACCGGTACTGGCAAGACGGCGGCCTTTCTGCTCGCCGCCCTGCATCGTCTGCTGACGGTGCCGCCATCGGCGTCGCGTCGGCCCAATCAGCCGCGCGCCTTTATTCTTGCCCCTACCCGCGAGCTGGCGATCCAGATTCACAAGGACGCCCTGGCCCTGGCCGGCAATACGGATTTCCGTATTCAAGTGGTCTATGGCGGCTCCGGCTATGAGCAGCAGCGCAATGATCTGCAGGCGGGCGTCGACATCCTTGTTGGTACGCCGGGTCGGCTCATCGACTATTTCAAGCAGCATGTCTACGACCTGAAGCAGGTGCAGGCGATGGTGCTGGATGAGGCCGACCGCATGTTCGACCTCGGCTTTATCAAGGACATCCGCTACCTGCTGCGGCGCATGCCGCCGCCGGAGGAGCGCCTCAACATGCTGTTCTCCGCCACCCTGCCGCTGCGTGTCACCGAGCTGGCCTACGAGCACATGAACAAGGCCGTGACGATCAGCGTGGAGACCGACAAGGTGACCGCCGACCGTGTCACCGAGATCGTCTATGGGCCCTCCAACGAGGAGAAGATACCGCTGCTGCTGGGCCTGCTGCGGCACATGGATCCGACCCGCACGATTATTTTCGTCAATACCAAGCGTGCCGCCGAGCGCGTGTGGGGTTATCTGGAGAGCAACGGCATCCAGGCCGCGGTGCTGTCCGGCGACGTGCCGCAGAAAAAGCGCATTAGCCTGCTGACGCAATTCCAGGCCGGTGAACTGCCGGTGATGGTGGCCACGGACGTAGCGGCGCGTGGTCTGCACATTCCCGATGTCAGTCACGTTATCAATTACGACCTGCCGCAGGACGCCGAGGACTACGTGCACCGCATTGGCCGCACCGCACGCGCTGGCGCCAGAGGTGATGCCATCAGCTTCGCCTGTGAGGAGTACGCCTTTTCACTGGGGGATATTCAGGACTATATCGACTACGAGATTCCGCGTGGGCGGGTCACGCCCGAATTGCTGGCGGAAGACATCAAGCCGCGGGTGCGCATCGCGCGCAAGCCGAAGCCGGGCGGTGGCCGTTCGGGCTCCGGGCGGGGCCGGGGTGGTTCGGGTTCTTCGCGGCACTCGCGTGGCCGCAGTGGCTCATCGCGGCCGCGATAACATTATTGCAGCGGGCTTCAGCTCGGTGATGTCGGCGCTGGCTGAGTGCCCTTCCTCGGCCGGCACCACCCGGTTGCGGCCAGCATTCTTGGCCAGATAGAGCGCCTGATCGGCGCGATCCACCAGCTCTTCGGCGATATTCCCGCTGCCTTCGACGGTGGCCTGCAGGCTGGAGACACCGATGGAAATGGTCGCCGACAGCGTCCCTCCACCTTCCAGCGGAAATTGCCGCGCCTCGATGACGCCACGGATGCGCTCGGCGATTTCCAGGGCCTTGCCTTTCTCCGCGTTGACCAGCAACGCGGAAAATTCTTCGCCGCCATAACGGCCCAGCACATCGGTGCTGCGCAGCTGTTCGCGGATCAACCCCGCCACCTCGCTCAGCACACGGTCGCCCACGCGATGGCCGTGGCGGTCGTTGATGCGCTTGAAGTGATCGATATCCAGAAACAGGCAGGCCAGCGGTTCACCGGAGCGCTGTGCGCGCGCCACTTCCTCGCCCAGACGTTGATCGAAGAAGCGCCGATTGTTGACGCCGGTGAGGGAGTCGGTGAGGCCGACGCGCTTGAGGCGTTCATGATTGGTGGCATTTTCCAGGCAGATGGCGACGATGGTGGCGAGGCGCTGCAGGAAGTCGGTGGCGGAGCCCGCGACGAAGCGATCCGGGTCGTTGCTGCCGAGGTTGAGACTGCCAATGAGTTCGCCGTAGCGCACCAGAGGCAACAGGGCGATGCTCTGTGCGCGGCAGTCACCGGGAAACAGGGCATCGTGTTCGTGAGGCCGAAAGGCGCCCAGCTGCGGCTCCAGTGAGACGCCGAACAGGCTATCCAGTTCGTCGGTCTCGGCGACGAAGTGCAGGCTGGTGAATTCCGCCACTCGCACACCCTCGTCTTCGAGGATACGCTGGATCTCGTAGCCGGGGTCGTGGAGGGTGAGGCCCACCACGTCGAGGGTGAAGGCGGTGCGATAGTTGTACAGCACGCGCTGTACCAGTTCCGACAGCGAGGGAGTGCTGATCAGGCGCAGCTCCTGCTCGTGGAAGCGGCGCATCTTCTGCTCGTTCTCGCGTGCCTGGGTGAGAAAGGCGCGAAGCTTGCGGCGCAGCAGCTGGTTCTCGCGGTAGAGGTCGCTGTCGGAGGTCATGGTGGCGGGCGCTGTAGCGGGGCTCCATGGTTCATTCGATGGCTTTTGCGCGCTTCGGTTCAGTGGCATCTTTCTTTTTAGGCCACTAGCTGGCGGGCCATGGTGTCCAGGGATTCGCGGTTTTCGATGGTGCTTTCCAGCACGCCGATGACGTCATCCTCGCTCAGTCCCAGGGCGAGCAGGGAGCGCTCCGGCAGCTCGCTGCTGCTGGCCTCGCCGATCTCGTGGCTCTTCAGCAGGGCGTCGGAAACCAGCAGCAGGTGCACATAGCCGGCATGCGGGCCGTCGTAGGCGGTGTTGTGGTGTTCACGTTGGGTGATGAGGATTTCCTCCGGCATGTTCCAGGCCTCCATCAGCCAACTACCCATTTCCATGTGGCTGACGCCCAGCAGACGCTGTTCCTGTTCCACCACGGGGATTTCCGGTTCCTTGCGCAGGGCCTTGGAAAGCACGTTGAATTCCTTGGGAAACAGGTGGCCGAGCAGCAGGAAACCAAAATTGTGCAGCAGGCCGGCGAGGTAGGCGGTGCCGGGGCGTGGCCGTTTTTCGCGCGGGATGATCTTGCACAGGGACTGCACCAGGGTGGCGCTATAGGTGGCGTGTCGCCAGAACTCGGCCAGCCCCAGCGGGCCGTCCACGGGCAGCTTGAAGGGCCGTGCGGCGGCGATGCCCAGGGCCATGTTCATTACCATGTCATAGCCCAGTACACGCGAGATGGCCTGACGCACCGAGGCGATCTTGCCCGGGTAGCCGTAAAACGGCGACTGGGCATAGCGCACGATCTGTGCCGACAGGCTGGGATCGCGTTCCACCAGCTTGGCCAGGTCCTCGGCATGGGCATAGGGGTTGGCGTTGAGCTGGAAAATCTTCTGTGCCAGCGAGGGCATGGCGGGCAGTTCGTTGATGCGTTCGATGCGCCGGCGCATGTCGGCAATAGGGATCATACCGCTGTCGTTGGGGCCGGCGGCGGGTGCCGGTGGCGTGCCACTGGGGGATTTTTTCTGCATCGGCCCTTCGGATATGCTGGAAAAGGTATTGCCGTACCAGGCATTGCTGTGCAGCAACTGGAAATCCGCGCCACTGAGGCGGATCAGTTCGCCGGTATTGCCAGAGGCCAGGTAAATGTGGTTCTGATCCAGCAGGCTATCGTCGATGATGGTCTCAAAACCGTAGGCCTCGCCCAGCGCGGGTAGCAGGCCGGGGGCGCAGTCGGCGAATACGCCGTGATAGTCGGCTGTGTCGGCGGGTTCCAGGCGCCGGTGCAGTTGGCGATTCAGTGTGTTCAGGCTGAGACGGTGGGTGATGGGAAACACCGCCATCAGCATGCCGCGAATGTCTTTCAGAATTACTGCCTTGGCAATGCTCACAGACGGGATCTCTTTACCTTCACTGAGTAGCTTGCCGTTCTCACCGCGGCTGATGCGGATGACGGAATAGGGAACATCCTGCGTATCGAGAAAACGTCGAACTGTAATTGAAGTAGACATGTTGTTCCCCACTGCAACTTCCTGCTGTCGTGTTATCCGGATTTGGTGGGCAGTGTTTGCCCGCCAGAGCATTCGTGGTCCATCAATATATGTTTGATGGACCACTGGCATTAGCGGCAGCATGCCCAAAAAAATTTAATACTAGTACTTTTTCAATGTGATATTGCGACGGGTTTGGCGCAAATTAGTTATCGGCGGGCGACTGTTTCATGAACTGGCGCAGGGTCTTGAGGTTAAAGCGCTTCTTGCCGGGGACGCCGAAGCGCGCTGTGAAGGCATTGGGCAGCAGCCGTTGTCGGCCGTCGGTGTTGATGCTGAGGAGGTGGTAGCGGCCACTGGGCAGACCGCTGGGCAATTGCAGCTGGATCGGTTTGCCTGGCGGGGTGGTGGCTTGAACGGGTGGTAGCAGGGTCACGGAGTTCAGGTGCCGCTCGCCGCCGAGGAAGGCGGCGTTACCGGTCAGCAGCAGGTTGCGGTGGCGGCTGGTGGCGGGATAGAGGGTGGTCAGGCGTGGGGTGTTGGGCCGGCTGATATCCACCGTCATGAGGCCGGAGTGGGCGCCGAGGACGAACAGCTGCTCGCCGTCCAGTTGCAGGTCGAGCACTGGCTCGCGGGGTTGGAAGCGGCCCAGCGGGGTGAAGCTATCGCCCTCCCGATGCAGCAGTTGCACCGTGTCATCGCTGAGACTGATGGCCAGCAGGCCATCCTGGCTGCGGATCTTTTGCACGCCTGGGGCGCGGAAGCGTGCCGCCGGGATCAGCCGGCCGGACTCGCTCAGGGTCAGTAGTTGCAGACCCTCGGGGCCAGCGATGTAGAGGCCTTCATCGTCCACCCACAGGTCGTTGATGGTCATGGGCTGGCGCGATAATAGCTGCGGATGGGCCGGGTCGTGGGCGTCTGCCAGCAGCAGGCCGGCGCTTTCGTCGGCGATGAACAGGTAGTCGTTGCGGGCGCGGATCAGCCACGCTGCGCCGGGGGTGTCGAGCCGGCCGACGATGCGTGTGTAGAAGGGGTCGTGGGTATTGATCACCGCCACGCCCGCATCGCCGCTGGCGACGTAGGCGTGGCCGTCCTCCAGCCATAGGTCCAGGGCCTCGCCGGGCAGGTCAGCGCCCGTGGTCCAGATGGGGTTGAGGGGATTGCGGATATCGAACACCTGCAGGCCGCCGGCGCCGCTGGCGGCGAAGAGGTAGTGGCCGGCACGGCGCAGCTGTTGCAAGGTGCCGCGAGCCTGGTAGCGGGCGATGGCGGTGGGGCGGGCCGGGTTGCCGACGTCCAGTACCTTGATGCCTCCCCACCAGTCCAGCACGTAGGCGGTGTCACCCTGCACGGTGGTGCCCCAGGCGGCGCCGTCGGTGTCGAAGTGGCCGATGATGCGCGGTGTACGCGGGTCACTGATGTCGACCACCTGCAGGCCGGATTCCCAGCCGCTGACGTAGGCCAGGCTGCCCACCAGCGTGATGCCGCGCGCGTTGCCGGGGATCGTCAGGTGGGCCAGCGGGCGTGGCTTGGTGGGGTCGTTGACGTCGACGATGAACAGGCCATTGTCGAACAGGGCCAGGTAGGCGAGGCCGTCGCGCACCACCACGTCTTCGACGTGGCCGCCGGGATTGAACTGGCCGACGAGGCCGATCTGTGCGGGGTCGCTGACATCGACGATGAGCAGGCCGTCGTCATCGTCGGCGACGAAGGCGGTGTGACCACTCACATCGATGGCCCAGGATTTGCCGGGGGTGTCCAGCGCACCGAGGATGCGCGGCTGCTCGATGTCGCTAAGGTCGATGATCTGGAAGCCGCCGCGATGGTCGGCCAGATACAGGGTGCTGCCGACGCGCTTCATGGTATAGGCGAGCCCAAGAGTGGAGATGTCGGACACCCAGCGCAGTTCGGATATCCAGCGTGGCCGGCGCGGGTCGCTGATGTCGATGATCTGCAGGCCGTAGTCGTCGTCGCCCACCAGGGCGTAGTCGCCGTACAGGGTTACGCCCTTGCTGGAGCCGGGGGTATGGTAGTTACCGAGGTGGCGGGGGTTGGCCGGTTCGCGGATGTCGTAGAGGTGCAGACCGGAGAACCAGTCGGCGACGTAGAGGATGTCATCGCGGATCACGCCGCGGCGGCTGCCGCCGAGGTTGACGCCCTCGGGGGAGATGTCGGCCACCGCCGGGGTGCCGAAGTCGAGACGCTGCACGCCAGTGGTGGTGGCGGCGAAGACGATGTCGCCGTGTGCCGCCAGCCCGACCAGTGGGGCGTCGAGACGCAGGGCATCGCCGGCGGCGGGCAGCGCCGGGTTGCCGAGGGCGATACTCAGGAGTGTGCGTTCACCGACGCCCACCCATACGCGGTCGGCAGAGGCGCTCAGGCCGTGAATGGGGCCGCGCTTGGCATGGCTGCCCAGCCAGTGTAGTCGATGTGGGTCACTGGCATCGAACACCACCAGTCCGCCCGGACCATCGTCGACCAGCGCCAGCCCGGCCGCCAGTTGCACCCGGCGTGGTGTGCCGCGCGTGGTGTGCTGGTCGAATATTTTTGCCGACGGCGTAGCCAGATCCAGGCTGGCGATGCCCTTGGCGCCGACGACCAGCGCGGTTTCGCCCTGCAGGGCAAAACTGTGGGCGGTGAAGGGCAGGGACCAGCTCTTTTCCGCTTCGGCGGGCGCGGATTCGTCGAAGCGCAGGTGTTTGAGCTGTTGGTTGCCCAGCAGCAGCCATGCCTCGCCCTCGCCCAGCTGCATGTCCAGTACCGGGGCGGCGCTGCGATAGGTCCAGCGGTGCAGGATCTGCCGGGGTTGGGAGACGTCGAACAGCATTACACCCATGCCGTCGACGGCGGCCAGCAACTGGCCGTGGGCGACCTTCAACTGGTGGATATGACCGTCACCGATCTTCAGCTGTGCACTGATCTCGGCCTCGGCCCCAGGCGGGAATTCGATGATCTGCAGCCAGCCGCCACGGCTGGCAACGTAGGCGTCTTGCCCGTCGCTGGCGATGGCGCGTGGCGTGGTCGGCAGCGCCAGGCGATGGCTGCTGAAGGGGCCGCCGGGCACCAGGGCCAGTTGTGCCTGCGGGTGCCAGTCCGTTGTTTTGATGTTGAGCGTGGCGGGCTGATGGCGCTGAACCTGATCAGGGTTGACTGAGACAGCCTGCGGTGCCGCCAGGGTCAAGCCGAAGGCGAACAGTCCACCGAGGAGCACCAGTATCTTGCTTAGATTGCGCTGTCGGCGTGGTCGATAGCGATCCGGGGTTACGATTTCTTTTCCCGGCACGGCCTATTTTTCGTCCAGCATGTAGGGTGCGGATTTATAGAGATCTTCCGGTAGCGTGGGTTCTTCATCCTTGGCGGCGCTCTCCGGGGGGGCGGTAACATGGCTGAGCTTGTCGATGGGGTGGGTGGCGGCCGCGGCGCCCATGCGCTTGAGGTGCTTGACCAGTCGTTTAGCCTCTTGCAGGGACACCAGATCCGGTTCGTAGAAGATGCCACGGAACTCTTCATCAACCTGCTTGACATGAATGAAATAGGTGCGTCCACCGACAAAGCGATAGCGCCGCTCTTTCCACACGCGCTGGCTGCTCGGCAGGTTGGTAAACAGCGTATTGTTGTAGATCTTCAGCTCGCCCTTGGAAGGTTTCAGGTAGAGGAGCGTGTAGGCACCTTCGCCGAGTTTGAGCAGTTTCTTGCCCTGAAATTCGATGATCACCGGGGCATCGGCAAGGGCGTGGGTGTATACGGGCACGGTGCGGATAAAATACACACTGACGACATCCGGACCGGCCTTGTTGGCGAGCGCTGGGTGTTGGGTGTAGACCGTGGCGCAGCCACTGCTTAGCAGTAGTGTGACAGCAAGGCTTATAACAGCCATCAGGCGTGTGTGGTTCACAATGTTTCTCCTGCGTGTGTTCTTATTGTTATTAACGGCCGCTGTCAGGGCGCCGGGTTGGGATTGTCGGCATGGATGGCCTCGATGGCCTCCAGGATGTCGTCATCGAGCCGAATGTTCGCGCTATCCAGGTTGTCCTGCAACTGCTCCAGGTTGGTGGCGCCGATGAGGGTGCTGGTGACAAAGGGGCGGCTGGTGACGAAGGCCAGGGCCATTTGCGCTGGATTCAGCCCGTGGATACGGGCCAGTTCGACGTAGGCCGCGGTGGCGCGTTCGGTACGCGGATTGGTGTAGCGGGAAAAGCGCTCGAACAGACTGATGCGTGCATCTTCGGGGCGGGCGCCGTTGAGATATTTTCCCGACAGCACGCCAAAGCCCAGCGGTGAATAGGCCAACAGGCCGCACTGTTCGCGGTGGGCGATCTCGGCAAGGCCGACCTCGAAGGTGCGGTTGAGCAAACTGAAGGGGTTTTGGATGCTCACTGCGCGTGGCAGGCCGCACTGTTCTGCCAGCTGCAGAAATTTCATCGTCCCCCATGGGGTCTCGTTGGAGAGGCCGATGTGACGCACCTTGCCGGCCTCGACCAGTTCGGCCAGCACGCGCAGGGTCTCCTCGATGGGCACGCTGTGTTGGCCGGGCGGGTGGCGGTAGCCCAGCTCGCCGAAGAAGTTGGTGCTGCGATCCGGCCAGTGCAGCTGGTAGAGGTCGATGTAGTCGGTCTGCAGGCGCTGCAGACTGCCGTCGATGGCGGCCTCGATATTCGGGCGGTCAAGGCAGTTGCGGTCATTGCGAATCCACGGCAGCCAGTCCCCGCGGCCGGCTACCTTGGTGGCGATGATCAGTTGCTCACGAGCGCCGCGCTTGCGCAGCCAGTTGCCGATGTACTGCTCGGTGAGGGTGAAGGTCTCCGCCTCCGGCGGCACCGGGTACATTTCGGCGGTGTCGATAAAATTTACCCCCGCGGCCACTGCGGCGTCGAGCTGCGCGTGGGCCTCGGCCTCGGTATTCTGCTTGCCGAAGGTCATCGTTCCCAGGCAGATGGCGCTGACCTCGGTGTCGGTCTGTCCCAGTTTGCGAAATTCCATTGTCAGTCTCGTGGTTCTCGTGGTGCCATCGGAATAGCCGACAATGATACTCCGTTTGGGGTGGGGCGTGTATTGGCCACAGAGGCACGGAGGACACAGAGAAAGCCCCTGATAACTTATTCTTGTGGCACTGCTCTGCGGTGCCGCACATCGTGCGGCGCTCAGCGCCGCGTCACGTAGGCGGTGAATTTTTCAGCTTTTCGTTACACCGTGGAGCGCTGTAACGAGCAATAGTTTCTCTGTGTTCTCCGCGCCTCTGTGGCAAGTCTGTTTTTTTTCCGTGCATAGCTATTTATAGCTACGCGCCAAGCGATCCATGGCGGCATTGATGGCCTGCAGTCGCGCCTCGTCGCCGCCGCGATCCGGGTGGTGCTGCATGGCCAGTCTGCGGTGTCGGGTCTTGATGGTGGGCCAGTCCACCGGATCCTGCAGTTCGAGCACGCCGAGTGCCTGTCGGCGTTCGTCGTTGCCGATGAAGCGCGCCCAGAAAGTGTTCAGTAAGGCGTCGACCTCGTTATCACAGGTGTTTTCCAGATGGCTCAGATCCAGGTAATAGACCCGCAGTGGGTCGTGCCGGTCGATGGCGGATGGCGAGGTGTGTGTGAGCGGGACGAGCTGGATGCAGAGTGCGCTGATATCCAGGCGGGCCTCGCCACGGGCACGCAACTCGTCGCGCAGCAGATAGAGGCTGTGGAACAGCAGGAAATGGGTCTGAAACAGCGACAGGCTGGTGCGCAGGCAGTCCTTGTCGAAGCCGGCCTGGCCGTCAGCTTCAAGCCATTTTATGAGATTGAATTCGCTGATTCCAGCGGGGTGGGCGCGCAACACCTGCTGTAGTTTCAGCGTAAAGGTGTTGGCGCCCATGTGCGGCTCAGGAACGTGCACGCAATAATTTCCCGATCTTGCATCCCATCTTCAGCCCGTCTTCGTCCGTTCTTCAATCACAAAAGCTCAAAATAGAACAACTATTCCTGCGCCTTTGTTCAATCAGAACAAACAAATACAGACTAAATATGAGCGCCATATCAGGAAATTATTACGTGCACGTTCCTTATTGGGAATCAGGCTCGTTGACTTTGATCAGTTCGATTTCGAAGATCAGGGCTTCATTGGGGCCGATATTGCCGCCCGCGCCCTGTGCACCATAGGCCATTTCTGCGGGAATATAGATTTCCCATTTGTCGCCTTCGTGCATCATGGGAAGGATTTCCTGCCAGCCCTTGATGACCTGGTTAACGCCGAAGGTGGCGGGCTGGCCGCGCTTGTAGGAACTGTCGAATTCCTCGCCGTTGAGCAGGGTGCCGCGGTAGTGGGCGGAAATGCTGTCGGTGAGTTTGGGCTGTTTGCCGGAGCCGGAGGTGATGACCTTGTACTGTACGCCGCTGGGCAGTTCCTTTACGCCGGGCTTTTCCTTGTTGGCAGCCAGGAAGGTCTTGCCTTCTTCGAGGGCCTTGTCGGCACGGGCGGTGCGTTCGGCGGCCTGTTTGGCCTGGAAGGACTCTACAATGTCGCGCATTTCATCCATGCTCAGCTTCAGTTTATTGTCTTTCAAGACATCGTCGATGGCCTGTGCCAGGGCCTTGCTGTCGATATCCAGTCCTTCACGCTTGAAGCTCTGACCGACCTGGAAGCCGATGGCATAACTGAATTTTTCCTGTTCGGTCTTCAGGCTGGGGTCGGCGGCGAGGGCGTTGCCGGCCGTCAAGATGCCGCATAACAATAATGTGCCGAGGGTGGTTTTGAGTACGATATTGGTGGTTTTCACGTTGTTTCCTTTGTGGTTTTACGCTTGGGAGGCCCTTGGCGCGAGACGAGATTTTAATTTGATCGGCTCTGGAATAAAAGGTTCCTTTGCACTCTTTTAACAGAAAGCGCACCCAGTCATAGTCCGGGTCGCCGACAACGAGGAATTCCGGGTTGAGCAGAGATTCCTTGGTGTTGTATCGCAGCGGTGACAGGTCGGTTCGGGTGATGCGTCCACCGGCCTCGTCGACGATGCAGTGGGCGGCGGCGGTATCCCATTCCGAGGTCGGGCCGAGGCGGGGGTAAATGTCGGCCTTGCCTTCCGCCACCAGCCCGGATTTCAGCGAGCTGCCCATGCTGATGATGTCGTAGTTACCAATATGGGCGAGGAAGGCATTGAGGGAATCGCCGCGATGTGAGCGGCTGCCGGCGACGGTGGTGCGGCCCGCTTCCTTCTTGCGGGTATGGATGCGCGAGGCCTCGCCGTCCTTGATGCGCCTGAAGGCGCCCTGGCCGCGAGCGGCGTAGTAAGTCAACCCGCTAACCGGCGTATAGATCACGCCGAGGATGGATTCGTGATCGTCGATGAGGGCGATGTTGACGGTGAATTCACCGTTGCGTTTGATAAATTCACGGGTGCCGTCGAGGGGGTCAACGAGCCAGTAGGTGTGCCATTTTTTTCGCTCCTCGAAGGGAATCTTGGCGGACTCTTCAGACAGAATCGGCAGTTCCGGGGTGAGGATGGAAAGGCCGGCGATGATGGCATTGTGTGCGGCCATGTCGGCGGCGGTGAGTGGTGAGTCGTCTTCTTTTTGGGTGACGTCGAAGTCCGTTTGATAGATTTCCAGAATGCGTTCACCGGCGTCGGTGGCGAGGTCGATGACATCATTCAGGAGTTCGCTGGGGTTTGCCACATTTGCTTCCTTGGGTTGCTAGGGATGTTATTGCCGCGCCAGGTGTTCGCGAACCATGAAGAGTGCCGCGATGCTGCGTGCCTCGGTGCATTCTTCCTGTGTCAGCAGTTCATTCAGACGATCTAGCGGCCAGGGTACGACTTCGATTTCTTCCGGTTCATCACCCTCTCGGCGCTGCTCAAAGAGGTCCTGTGCCAGTACCACATGGGTGCAATGGCTCTGGTAGCCGGGGGCAATGGTCAGGCTGGTCATGTGTTTCAGCTTATGGGCGCCATAGCCGACTTCTTCCATGATTTCCCGGTTTGCCGCATCGAGGATGGCCTCATCCTTTTCGATCTTGCCCTTCGGCAGGGCCAGTTCATAACGATGCACGCCGGCGGCGTATTCGCGGATCATCAACACGGTGTCATCATTCAGCATCGGCACGATCAGCACCGCGCCGCCCGATGAACCGACCAGTCGCTCGTAGCTGACTTCGGTGCCGTTGGCGAAGCGCAGGTCGCGCTGTTCGACACGAAAGAACCGTGTGCGGGCGATGATTTTGGTGTCGAGGACTTCGGGTGTCTTGCGCATAGCGGGGGATGATAGGCCTTGCAGGCTGCTCTATATGCCGGTCATAGTAACGTGATGTATAGCCTTTGGCACGAGTATTTTGCGCGCCGACATTGCGCGCGGCCGAAAAAAAGACTATAAAACCCGCGAAATTGCTGAATTCTGTTTGTTCGGTGATGGCAGCCCCATTCCATTTTACTATCCCTCAGGGAGATTCCCGCTCATGGCAATAAAGAAAAAGGTGGTCAAGAAGTCCGCCGCGAAGAAGAAGGCACCGGCGAAAAAGGCCGTTGCAAAGAAAAAGGTTGTTGCGAAAAAGAAGGCCGCTGCGAAGAAGGCAGTTGCTCCGGAACGCAAGCTGACGGCGATCAAGGAACGTTACACCAAGACGCAGGTTCTTAATGAGCTGGCCGAGAACACGGAGCTCAGCAAAAAGCAGGTCATTGCCGTACTGGATGAGCTGGCAGTGTTGATCGAACGTCACATCAAGCCGCGTTCCTGTGGTGAATTCACCCTGCCAGGCCTGCTGAAGGTGAAGACGATAAAGAAGCCGGCTCGCAAGGCGCGCAAGAATGTGCCGAATCCGTTTAAGCCCGGTGAGCTGATGAATGTGGCCGCCAAGCCCGCCAGCACCAAGGTCAAGGTTCTGCCGCTAACCAAGCTGAAGGGGATGGCTTCCAAGTAAGTCTGTTTTAGCCAGTAACGAAAAAAGGCGGCCAATGGTCGCCTTTTTTTGTGCGTGCTTTAATTTTGGAACGGGCCATGCCCGCGAAAATTTGTAGAGATTGTGGGAGCGGCTTCAGCTGCGAATAAAGATTGTTATTTCTTCGCGGCTGAAGCCGCTCCCACAGGGATTTATGGTTTTCCATCCATTATTCATCGCGGGCATGGCCCGCTCCTACCGAAATTGCTCAGCCCGGCTGGCCGGGCGTACTCAGGGTATCGATGGGCCAGCGCGGCCGACCATTGAAAGCAAGGCCCATCCGTTCGCCGGCGCTCAGGCGCAGGGCGCCAGCGAAGGCGATCATGGCGCCGTTGTCGGTGCAGAAGGCCGGGCGCGGATAAAACACGCGGAAGCCTTCTTTCTCGGCATTGGCCTGCAGGCTGGTGCGCAGCTGCTGGTTGGCGCTGACGCCGCCGGAGATCACCAGCCGTTGCATACCGGTCAGTTTCAGTGCACGGCGGCATTTAATGAGCAACGTATCCACCAGTGCGTCCTGAAAGGCGCGGGCGATGTCGGCGCGAGTCTGCGGGGTGTCCGTGTTTTCGCTCACGGTGTTGACGGCGAAGGTCTTCAGGCCGCTGAAGCTGAAGTCCAGTCCGGGGCGGTTGGTCATGGGGCGGGGAAAGCGAAAGCGTGCCGGGTCGCCGGATTCGGCCAGCCGGGCCAGTGCCGGGCCGCCGGGGTAGTCGAGGCCCAGCAGCTTGGCGGTCTTGTCGAAGGCCTCACCGGCGGCGTCATCCAGCGTATCGCCGAGGATCTCGTATTCGCCCACGGCCTGCACCGCCACCAGCAGGGTATGGCCGCCGGACACCAGCAGGGCGACGAAGGGAAAGGCCGGGGCGTCGTCTTCCAGCAGCGGCGCCAGCAGGTGGCCTTCCATGTGATGCACCTCTACCGCCGGCACGCCCCAGGCCCAGGCCAGGCTGCGGCCGATGGCGCAGCCCACCAGCAGGGCGCCGACCAGTCCGGGCCCGGCGGTGAAGGCGACGCCGTCGATGTCGCTTGCCGTGCAGCCGGCGTCGCCCAGCACCTGGCGGATCAGCGGCAGGGTCTTGCGCACGTGGTCGCGCGAGGCCAGCTCCGGCACCACGCCGCCGTAGTCGGCGTGCAGAGCGACCTGGCTGTGCAGGGCATCGGCCAGCAGGCCCTGTTCGGTGTCGTAAATGGCGATGCCGGTTTCATCGCAGGAGGTCTCGATGCCGAGGATTTTCATAATAAGGGGTTCCAAGAATTTTGCATTTCACTCTTGATGCAGCTAGAATTCCGCGTTCTCCCGCGCATGGGTGTCCTTGTAGGCAGACGTGGCGCAGGATTGAAAAGCGAATTTTATCATTAGTTAGCAGCAAGGATTGGAATACAAATGCCAAACGTCCGTGTCAGAGAAAACGAGCCCTTCGACGTCGCCCTGCGTCGTTTCAAGCGTTCCTGCGAGAAGGCCGGTGTTCTCACCGAAGTTCGTCGTCGCGAATACTACGAAAAGCCCACCCAGGCTCGCCAGCGCAAGATGGCCTCTGCCGTCAAGCGTCACCTGAAGAAGATCTCTCGCGAAGTGACACGCCGCAAGCGCATGTACTGATTTCGATGGCCGCCCCTTCGTGGGCGGTTTTCCCCTTCTTCTGATTGACTCCTCTTATGTCTGAACTCAAGCAACAGCTCAGCGCCGACATGCAGCAGGCTATGCGCGACAAGGACAAGCCCCGCCTCGGCGTGGTGCGTCTGGCGCTGGCCGCCATCAAACAGCGTGAAGTGGATGAGCGCGTGGAGCTGGATGATACGCAGGTACTGGCGGTACTCGACAAGATGGTCAAGCAGCGCCGTGACTCCGTGCGTCAGTTCGAAGAGGCCGGTCGCCAGGACCTGGCGGATCAGGAATCCTTCGAGATCACGGTATTGCAGACCTACCTGCCCGAGGCGCTCAGTGACGACGAACTCGATGCCCTCATCGACGAGGCCATCGCCGCCAGCGGCGCCAGTTCCATGAAGGAAATGGGCAAGGCCATGGGTATTCTCAAGCCCAGGGTTCAGGGCCGAGCCGACATGGGTGCCGTGAGCGCCAAGCTCAAGGCGCGTCTCGGCAACTGATGCCCGGAGCGCTGCCCCGCGGCTGTATTTTCCGACGGATTTGCCATTGGGTTGTTGAGAGGCCCGGTTCGTTGATAAGGCACAGACATTCCTCTTGCAAGGGCCTACCATAGTCCCATGGCTGGCCGCATCCCCCCCCATTTCATTGATGAACTGCTGACCCGCGTCGATATTGTCGACGTCATCGATGGTCGCGTGGCGCTGAGAAAGGCCGGCCGCGAATATACCGCCTGTTGCCCCTTCCACAACGAAAAGACCCCGTCGTTCACGGTGAGTCGCGAAAAGCAGTTCTATCACTGTTTCGGCTGTGGCGTACATGGTTCGGCCATCGGTTTTCTGATGGAATATGAGCACATGGGCTTTGTCGAGGCGGTGGAGGAGCTAGCGGGTTTGGTCGCATTGGAGGTGCCGCGCGAGGCCGGCTCGTCGGTGCCGTCAGCGGATCGCGATAATCAGGATTTGTACGAGCTGTTGGGCAAGGCTGCCGATTACTACCGTCAGCAGCTGCGCCAACATCCGCAGGCACAGCGTGCACAGGACTACCTCAAGGGGCGCGGCCTGAGCGGTGAGATTGCCGCCGAGTTCGAGCTGGGCTTCGCTCCGCCCGGTTGGGACAATCTGACCGCCGCGCTGGGCGTCAAGGCCGAGCGGCTGCTGACGGCCGGCATGCTGATTCGCAGGGACAACGGCGGCCACTATGACCGCTTCCGTGAGCGTATCATGTTTCCCATCCGTTACCGCCGGGGCCGGGTGATCGGCTTTGGCGGGCGTGTCATGGGCGGCGAAGATGATGCACAGGGAGGTGCGAATGTCGCAGGAGCCAGGACGGCGGGAGCGACCGGGCCCAAATACCTCAATTCGCCGGAGACCCCGGTGTTTCATAAAGGCAGCGAGCTGTATGGTCTTTACCAGGCGCGCAAGGCGGTGCGCAAGCTGGAGCGCCTGCTGGTGGTGGAGGGCTACATGGACGTGGTGTCGCTGGCGCAGTTCGGCGTGCGCAATGTGGTTGCCACCCTCGGCACGGCCACCACGGCGGAACATTTGCAGCGTCTGTTTCGTGTTGTTCCGCAGGTGGTGTTTTGTTTCGATGGCGACCGTGCCGGGCGGGAGGCTGCTTGGCGGGCATTGGAAAATGCCCTGCCGGTGCTGAGTGAGGGTCGGCAGGTCCGCTTCATGTTTCTGCCCGATGGCGAAGACCCGGACAGCCTGGTGCGCAAGGAAGGGCAGGCCGGTTTTGAACAGCGTTTGGAGAACGCCAGCCCATTTTCCAACTATTTCTTTGATGCTTTATCGGGCAGGGTCGATTTAGGCTCTATCGATGGCCGCGCGCAATTGGTGGAGCAGGCGCGGCCGCTGCTGAAAAAGCTGCCGCAGGGTGTGTTTCGGCACATGATGGCGACGCAGTTGGCGGAGATCGCCCGGCTCGATGCCGCAGCGCTGGCCGATCTGACCGGCGTCCCCCGTCCGGCGGCGGCGCCCAGGCGCAGTGCGCCGGTGGCGGGCACTTCGCCCGTGCGCCGTGCGATCCGTCTGCTCTTGCAGCGTCCGCAACTGGCTGAAGGCCTGACGGAACTTGATGCCCTGCGGGGGCTCGAATTACCCGGTGTGTCACTGCTACAGGCAATGATTGATTTATTGCGTGACAGCCCACATTTAAGGTGTGGTGCCATTCTCGAGCACTGGCGGGGCCAGGACGAAGGCCGGCATCTCGCACGCCTGGCGCAGTCGCCGGTCGATGTGCCAGAGGACGGACTGGCGGTCGAGTTTAGCGATGTGATGTCGCATATCGCCGCCTTGCGTGATGAGCAGGCGCTGGATCGCCTGCTCGCGAAGTCCCGTCTTGGCGACCTCAGTGATGAGGAAAAACATCAATTGAAGCAATCTCTTGCCGCCAAAAGTGGCAGTGGCGCTTGACCTGCCGCAGGGTGTTTTAAATCAGTCGCAAATCCCTGTGATATTAGGTTATAATACGCGGCTATTTTTTATAGGTGTCTGACAATCACATGTCTATGAATGCAGAACAGCAGTCCCAGTTGAAGATTTTGATCGCCCGCGGCAAGGAACAGGGTTACCTGACCTATCGCGAGGTCAATGATCATTTGCCGAACGATATCGTCGATCCGAACCAGATCGAAGACATTGTCAGCATGATCAACGATATGGGTATTGCGGTGCACGAAGTGGCGCCGGAAGCCGATCAGATCGTGTTGTCCGAAAACAATGTTGCCACCGATGAAGATGCCGCCGAAGAGGCCGCTGCCGCGCTGGCCTCGGTCGACAGCGAATTGGGCCGCACCACCGACCCGGTACGCATGTACATGCGTGAGATGGGCACCGTCGAACTGCTCACCCGCGAGGGCGAGATCGTCATCGCCAAGCGCATCGAAGACGGCATTAATCAGGTCATGCATGCCCTATCCTTCTACCCAGGCACCCTGAAAAGTGTGCTGGACGCCTACCAGCGTGTGGCCGATGGCGAGGCCCGCCTGACCGACCTGATCAATGGTTTTGTGCGTGAAGAGGACGACGAACCGCCGAAGCCGCCCGTTGTGCCCTCGGCCGCCAATGCAAAGACCAGCGATGACGAAGAGGAAGAAGCCGTCGACACCGGCCCGGACCCCGAAGAGGCCAGGGAGCGTTTCGATGAGCTGCGCAAACTGTTCGAAAAATATCAAAAGGTGGTCGTCAAGCATGGCCGCGCCGATGAGCGCTGCCGCAAGCTCAGCGAGGAAATGGTCGACAAGCTGGGCCAAATCAAGCTGATTCCCAAGGTTTCCGAACGGCTGATCTATAATCTGCGCAGCCTGGTTAACCGGGTGCGTACCCACGAACGTGTCATCATGGATATCTGCGTCAGCAAGGCGAAGATGCCGCGCAAAGATTTCATCACCTCGTTTCCCGATAACGAAACCGACCAGGAATGGCTGCAGAAGCAGATCAATCGCAAGGCGCGTTACTCTTCCGTACTGAAGGGATATGCGGATGAAATCCTGCGTGCACAGAACAAGCTGGTTGCGGTACAAAAGGAAGCGGGCATTCCCATCAGGGAAATCAAGGATATCAACCGCAAGATGTCCATTGGCGAGGCCAAGGCCCGCCGCGCCAAGAAGGAAATGGTCGAAGCCAACCTGCGTCTGGTCATCTCCATCGCCAAGAAATACACCAACCGTGGCCTGCAGTTCCTCGACCTGATCCAGGAAGGCAACATTGGTCTGATGAAGGCCGTGGACAAGTTCGAATATCGTCGTGGCTACAAATTCTCGACCTACGCCACCTGGTGGATTCGCCAAGCCATCACGCGTTCCATTGCCGACCAGGCGCGCACCATCCGCATCCCGGTGCACATGATCGAGACCATCAACAAGCTCAATCGTATCTCCCGTCAGATGCTGCAGGAGATGGGCCGAGAGGCCACCCCGGAAGAGCTGGCCGAGCGCATGGAGATGCCCGAAGACAAGGTGCGCAAGGTACTGAAAATCGCCAAGGAGCCCATCTCCATGGAGACGCCCATTGGCGACGACGAAGACTCGCGTCTGGGTGACTTCATCGAAGACCAGAACATCCTGTCACCGGTGAATTCCGCGACCTTCGAGGGCCTGCGTGAGGCGACGATTTCCGTGCTGGACAGCCTCACCGCCCGCGAGGCCAAGGTGCTGCGCATGCGTTTCGGTATCGACATGAACACCGACCACACGCTGGAAGAGGTCGGCAAACAGTTTGATGTGACGCGCGAGCGCATTCGTCAGATCGAGGCCAAGGCCCTGCGCAAGCTGCGCCACCCCAGCCGCTCCGATCACCTGCGCAGCTTCATCGACGCGGAAGGCAACTCCTCATCTTCGTCTTCCTGATGTTGATGAAACGAAAGCTCGACGCATTTGTTCGTTACCGGGCCTGTAGCTCAGTTGGTTAGAGCAGGGGACTCATAATCCCTTGGTCCACGGTTCGAGTCCGTGCGGGCCCACCATAAAGACGGCAATACTCAAAGCCCGCCTCGTGCGGGCTTTTTAGTGTCGTTTGTATCGCTCGGTAAGCAGGGATGTGAAGGGTATACGTGGCCTCTGGCTTTTGTACTGACAGTATGTAGGTTGGGCAAAGGAGCGATAGCGACGTGCCCAACGGAATGCATGGAGATGTTGGGCACGCTACGCTTTGCATACATGGATGTAGGCACCAAAAGTAGGCGCTCTTAGGCGAGGAGCGATAGCAGGACGCGGTAGCTTTGCTCAACCTAGTGGATTATATGTACTTATTGCCTTAAGTCAGTGCCATTTAGGTCGTAGACCTTTATGTCTTTGATCGGGAATTGCGACTGTTAATTATGGACGCTGTTGAACGGGTTGAGGTCTTGGTAAGAACCCTGTGGGCCTACCACTTATCTCAGAAATGTGGCTCTGTCATGCCCACCTCAAGAGCCACTTGTGCCGGCTGAATTGTCTATAATTCGCCGTAGTACGTAGGTCTACGCTGACCCCCGCCCCCTTTCCCCTCCCGGTGGTTTCAGATTTCTGGCGCTCAGCACTTGCAAAGTACGCATGGTATTTGTTGGGTGATAAGGTTGTACCGTGAAGCTCCACATCCTGAATGACCTGCACATTGAGTTCGATAATTTCGAGCCACCGGCAACCGATGCCGATGTGGTCATCCTTGCAGGCGATATTGGTGTGGGTATGGGTGGCCTGCGCTGGGCAGAAGCTCGATTCCCGGACCGGCCCGTCATCTACGTGCCTGGGAACCACGAGTTCTACCATCATGATATTGCGCTGATTGATGCGTTGAAGTCAGAGACAGCCGATAACGTTCACGTACTGAACGACGATCAGGTCATCATTGACGACGTACGATTCCTGGGCAGTATCCTGTGGACGGACTTCGCCCTGTTTGGTGAGGCGGACAGGTTTTTTGCCATGCAGCAGGCGCGGCAACAGATGACGGACTTTTCCATCATTCAACATCATGGGCAGCGGTTCACGCCCGAGGACGCCATCAGGCTGCACACAGCAAGCCGGGACTGGCTGGCCATCATGCTGGCAGAACCCTTTGCCGGCAAGACGGTGGTGGTTACCCACCATGCCCCTTCATCTCGGTCAGTGCATCCAAGATTCGCGCGCGACCTGTTGACCCCGGCCTTCGCCAGCAACCTCGAGAATCTCATGGATGGCGACCGCGCAGCATTGTGGGTTCACGGGCATACGCATGATTCCTTTGATTACGAGGTTTATGGCACGCGGGTGGTCTGCAACCCGCGTGGCTATGCCCCAGAGGCACTGAACCCGGACTTCAGGCCTGGCTGGGTTATAAAAATCTGAAGGGTAAAATTTTCGATGTGTCGCCTGTCCGTGCAGTCATTTTCGACCACAGTGGCGGCTTTTCGATATATGCTGAAGCGACCTGTGCAGAATCTCAGAATGACCATTTGCCCATATAACGTCACACTGCCCGGAAAACATACCCAACGATTTTGATATCAGCGAATTTCAAAGCCAGCAAACGAAAAAGGATCGCCATAAAAGTGTCACAGCTCGAACACATCGAAGCTATCGAAAAACGCCTCTGGAGTGCCGCCGATAACCTGCGTGCCAATTCCAACTACGCCAGCAACGAATACTTCCTCACCCAATTCGCGGATCAGGGCGCCCACGACGGCGGCGAGTTCTTCACACCCGTGTCGCTGGTCTCGCTGATCGCCCACGTGCTCGACCCCGAACGCGGCACCGTGCTGGACCCGGCCTGCGGCTCCGGCGGCATGTTCGTGCAGAGTGCGCGCATCGTCGAGGAACACGGCGACAGCCCCACGGAAAAGCTCACCTTCCGCGGCCTGGAAAAGAACGCCACCACCATCCGCCTGGCCAAGATGAACCTCGCCGTGCACGGTCTGGAAGGCGATATCCAAAAGGCCATCACCTATTACGAAGACCCGCACGAACTGCTCGGCAAGGCCGACTACGTGATGGCCAACCCGCCCTTCAACGTGGACGAGATCGACGCCGACAAGATCAAGTCCGACCCGCGCCTGCCCTTCGGCCTGCCCGGCGTCAACAAAAAGGGCAAGGTCAGCAACGGCAACTACGTCTGGATCAGCTACTTCTACAGCTACCTGAGTGAACAGGGCCGCGCCGGATTCGTCATGTCATCGCAGGCCTCCAGCGCCGGTGGCGGTGAGGCGAAACTGCGGCAGAAACTGGTCGAGACTGGCGACGTCGACGCCATGATCGCCATCCGCTCCAACTTCTTCTACACCCGCACTGTGCCCTGCGAGCTGTGGTTCCTCGATCGCAATAGACCCCCTCTCCCTCAGGGAGACGACTCCAGGGGTGGAGGAGCTAGGGCGGTGCAGGAGGCCAAAGCCGAGGGCAGGGGTGAGGGTGGTGTTGCTCCGAATCACAGGGGCAACGTCCTGATGATCGACGCACGCAACGTCTACCGCAAGGTCACGCGCAAGATCTACGACTTCTCCCCCGAACAACAGCAAAACCTGCTGGCCATCGTCTGGCTCCATCGGGGCGAAGGCGAACGCTACTTGCAGCTGGTTTCGCAATACCTCGGCAATGTCGCCGACGAGGCACAGGCCTGCCTGGCATGGGAAGACGAAACCGGACAGAGCGCCCGGCCACTGCCAGACTACGCCGAGGCACTCAAGGCCCTGCGCAAAATCCTCGCGCCAATTCTGGACAGCCTGCCAAAGGATGCCGCGTTCTCACCGAGTGAGGGGGCGGAGGTGAGAGTAACGGATGCCACCGGTGAGCTGGACAAGGCCTTCGCAGTCTTCGCGCAGGACATCGAACAGTTTCGCAAACGTGCAGACAAGGCCGCCCGGCAATGGCAGGCCGCACCGGACAGCAACGCCGCATTGTGCAAACTCATCGCCCAGTTTGAACCCATGAGCGAGGCCAGCCGCGACCTCATCAAACAGACCGACCTCATCTACAAACTCGCCACCCGTCTGATCGATGAAATCGCTCGGAAGGGGCGTAGCCTGGATGAAGCGAAGCGGAATCCGGGGTTCAACACCCGCGACATCACCCGCGCCCGCAAGGCCGCCGACGAAGCCCGCCAACGCGCCGTCGAGCAACTCAAGCAGGTGCGCTACTTCTGGAAACAGGCCCACTGGCTCACCGAACATTTCCCCGAGGCCAAGCTGCGCGATGTGGAAGGGCTGGTCAAGCTCGTGGACATCAAAGAGATCGAAGCCAACGACTGGAGCCTCACCCCCGGCCGCTACGTCGGCGTCGCCCCCGAGGAAGTCGACGAAGACTTCGACTTCGAAGAAACCCTGCGCGAAATCCACGTCGAGCTGGAAGACCTCAATGTCGAGGCCGTCACGTTGGCTGCGACGATCAAAAGGAATTTTGAGGAGTTGGGGGTATGACATGGCAGCCTCAAAGCCTTGATGAACTGGGCTTTGTCAGTCGAGGGCGGTCACGTCATCGTCCCCGTGATGCCGCTCACTTGTATGGAGGGGCGCACCCTTTTGTTCAGACCGGAGACGTTAAACACGCTGGTCTGTACCTAAATGAACACTCGCAGACATATAGTGAGGCTGGGCTTGCACAAAGCCGTATGTGGCCGCCGGGGACATTATGTATCACCATTGCCGCGAACATTGCCGACACAGCAATCCTTGGAATTGACGCCTGCTTTCCCGACAGTGTCATTGGTTTTATCCCAGATGAGGGAAAGGCTGATGCAAGATTCGTTAAGTACTTGTTCGATGCGATGCTTAAAAAGCAGTTTAAGCAATTCACCCAGGGTGCTGCCCAAGATAATTTAAGTCAGGGAAAGCTTCTGTCCCTGAAGTTTCCGATTCCGCCTGTCACAGAGCAGCGGCAGATTGCAGATGTCCTATCCACCTACGACAATCTGATCGAAAACAACCAGCGGCGGATACAGTTGCTGGAACAGGCCGCACGGCTGCTCTACAAGGAATGGTTCGTCCACCTCCGCTTCCCCGGCCACGAACACGTCAAAATCAAAAACGGCGTACCGGAGGGGTGGGAGGAAGGTGTAGTTTCCGATTTTTATTCAACCGCATCCGGTGGAACGCCAAGCAGGAAAAAACCAGATTTCTATTCGGGTGACGTTCCATGGGTGAAGACCCGAGAGTTGACTGGCGGCTTTATTTTGTCCACTGAAGAAAGAATTACTGAAGAAGCTATCAAGTCTTCGTCGGCAAAACTGTTTCCTCGGCATACTGTATTGGTTGCCATGTATGGAGCGACGATAGGGCAAACGGCAATCCTTTCTGTTCCGTCGGCCTCAAATCAGGCTTGTTGCGCTGTAACTCCCTTAGTGCCTGGGGTGACATATGCGCATGCTTATCTTTTCTTCAATCACCACAAAGCGGACCTTGTTGGCTTGGGGCAAGGGGCTGCACAAAACAATATCAGCCAACAAGTAATAAAGGCTTTTGAAATGGTATTGCCGACAAAGGGATTATTATATCTATTCTCAGAGTCAGTATGTCCGCTCTTTGACCAGATTGAGGCCTTGCAAAGTATGAATGTCAAGTTGATGAAAGTCCGTGATCTTCTCCTGCCACGCCTGATGAATGGCCGCATCCCCATGTCATGACAAATAAGTGTCACAATATGTATTTGCAATCCAGGCAAAGCACTTTGAATATTTGGAGTATCCCATGATAACTAAGCTAACCCTATCGAATTTCAGAAGTATTGGCGCCAGTGTCGACATCAGGCCGGGACGTCTTAATTTTCTCGTTGGCGCCAATGGCAGTGGGAAAAGTAATGTACTTCGGGCCTTGACCTTTGTTCGAGAGGCTGTTCGCATGGGCCTTCCAGGAGCTATCACAAATAATAATGGTATTGAATCAGTACGGAGGCATAGTAGCGGTCATCCCAGGAATGTCAGAATTGAGATTGAGGCTTCGCTCGAGAATGGTGAAGTTTGCTACGGATTTGAGATTACTGGTGACCGTGGTGAGGAATACCGGGTTAAGAAAGAGTGGGGCAGCCTGAATATTTCAGGCGAAACCACAGCATTTTCTGTTGATGCTGGTGAATGGAAAGGACCAGAGAACTTGCGTCCAAATATTGACAGTCAGAGTTTAGCTGTTACGTCTCTCGGTGGAGATGCGCGGATCAAGCCGTTATGGGAGTTTCTGGCGAATATGATGGTCTATTCTATTTATCCTGATGTGCTTCGTGAACCCCAGAAATATAGCAATGAGACACCAATGCAGCCTCGTGGTGAAAATTGGGTCTCCAGTCTCCACCAGCAGGAAAAGAGTGGTTGGAAACCAGATTTGGTATCAGCACTGGAAAAGCTTACAGGTGATATTGACGATATTAAGGTAGCAAAGGCATCAGGGTTCCTGATTACGCAATTCCATCACAAGGCACGTGGAGAGAAAGCAAAAAAATGGTTTGGTGCTGACCTTGAGTCAGATGGAACATTGCGTGTTGCAGGTCTGCTGATAGCTTTGTTACAAAAGCCTGCGCTAACGGTTATTGGGATAGAGGAGCCTGAGTTGACAGTGCATCCTGGGGCGCTTCCACTTATTTACGACTATTTAAATGAGGCAAGTGCTCGATCCCAGATATTCGTAACCACTCATAGCCCAATTCTTCTCGATTATATTGATCTTGATGATAGTAATGTTTTTGTCATTCAGCGCAGTGGTGCCGTTACCTCTGTATGTCCGTTGTCTACTGGGCATATCGATGCAGTACGAAATCAACTTTTGACACTAGGAGAAATCATGATTTCTGGTGACCTTCAACTTTCACTTCCTCTGGATTGAAAAATATGTCGAAGTTGTACGTTCTTGTAGAAGGTCATGGTGAGGTGCAGGCGGTTCAAAATCTATTGACGAGGATGTCCCGTGATTTGGAATGCTTTCATCCTTGGTCTACGCCGTTACGTTGGCAAAATCTCCACCAGTGGGAATCAAGTCGAGGTGGTGTGCGAAGAGGCGCAGATTTTATCAGAGGGAAATCGGATGTAGGCGGCCTGCTCATTCTGCGTGATGAAGATGACGGCTGTCCCAAGGAACTTGCACCGAGCATTGCTGGCTCTCTGCGTGGCATGGATCTTCCGTTCCCCGTTGCATATGTTCTCCTGCATCCTGAATACGAGGTTCTTTTTCTTCCGTGTCTTGAGCGGATGACAGGTAATTTTCCAGATGGGCGTTCGGGGCTGATGCTTGGCACTGGTTGGGATGGTGAATCATGGGAGGCCCGTCGAGGCGTAAAGGAATGGCTTAGCAAAAATTTTCCAGATGGGAGGAGTTATAAGCCCACAATGGATCAACTCATTATGACCAGAAAAATAGATTTGCCTGTGCTAAGAGGGGCTGAAGTTCCGTGTTTTGGGTCGCTTGAACGAGCTGTTGGATTGCTTTGTGAAAATATTGGTTGCCCTCGACATGTTTATCCGGAGGTGTAAGGAGTTTAGAATTTTTGGTCAGAAGCCAGTGTAGTCTGGATCCTGTGCAGGATAATTTTGGAGCTAGGTTATCAGATGCTGCGACGATGCTAGGTTGGCTCGAAGGGCTATTGAACACAATATTGTCAAATCAGCCCGAAATCATGATTGTTTTGCTTGATAGACTCCCTTCTTGGGAAGATAAATTTTTATTATCAGTGAGTTATAACTGTGTTGGGCTCGGTAAATCTTGCTGGATTGCCAATAGAATGTTCGATAGAAACAGATAGGGAAGGCATCGAGTCATGACATTAACGGCCGACACCGAAGACAGCCTCGTCCAGCAAACCTGCACGACAAGTTCGGCGGCAACGCAAACATGACAATCTGGATGCCATTATTTCGGAATGTGGGCATACTAATATTTTTGAAACGAGTTACACGAGCCAGGGGTTGCTATGCTAATCGATGAATTGCATGCAAAAAGAGAGGTCATCACCGAATTGGTCAGCCGCTATGGTGCTCGGCACATACGGGTATTTGGGTCGGTTGCCAGAGGCGAAGAGCGGCCTGACAGTGATGTGGATTTTCTGGTGGAGTTGCCGCGGGGCTATGACCTGTTTGCCCAACGTTTGCCCCTGACCGAACAGCTGGCGGATTTGCTCAAGCGCCGGGTGGAACTCATCCCGGAGCATGAACTCAACCGCCATATTCGCGAGCAGGTTTTAAAGGAAGCCGTGGAGTTATGAAAAAGCCCTGGCAGCCTTACGCTCTGCATATTCTTGATGCCATTGCGAAGATTCGGCGTATCCGGGAGCGCGGTGATCTTACCCAGGATGAGGTGCTGTATGACGCCGCCTTGCGAAATTTGCAAACACTGTCTGAAGCCACGCAGTTGTTGCCGCAGGAGATGAAAGCGCGCTAGCAGGCTATCCCGTGGCGTGAGATCAGCGGTTTTCGGAACATTCTCGTGCATAACTATCTGGGTACTATTGATCCTCTCACAATAGCCGCGGTAATCGACGGGCACTTGCCACCGCTTGAAGAATGTATTCGTGAGATGCTGAACGAGGCGGATGACGTTGACTGATGGATTACGCCGAAAATGCAACAACTGCTGCCGATGGCAAAGTCTATCAGGCAGGCGATGGATCTTCTGGGCAAGACCTTGATCCGTCAGGCCCTAAATCCAACAGCTTTCCAGGCACGACAAACAGCATCATGTGATGTATTGTTTGGTGTATATCGTGACTGAATGAGGTGTTGCCATGCGCACGACCCTGAATATTGATGACCAATTGCTGGATGAAGCCCAGCGCATTACCGGTGTGACCGAAAAAACCGCGCTGGTGCGGGAGGGGCTGCGCGCACTGATTGAGCGCGAAAGTGCCCGGCGGCTGGCGCGCTTGGGTGGCAGCGAACCGCAGTTGGAGCCGGTCTCCCGTAGACAGTCTGGCCAGCATGATCCTGGTTGATACCTCGGTCTGGATCGATCACCTGCGCGTCGGTGACAAAGACCTGGCCGCTCTGTTGAATCACAGCCAAGTGCTGATGCACCCCTTTGTGCTGGGGGAGCTGGCCTGCGGCAACCTTGGCAACCGGGATGAGGTGTTGGCGCTGCTCAATGATCTGCCGCATGTGACGGTCGCTACGGATGACGAAGTGCGGTTTTTCATCGAACGGCATGCACTGATGGGGCGAGGTATTGGTTATGTGGATGCTCACCTGTTGGCGGCGGTGGCCTTGGCCGGTTCGGCGCAACTGTGGACACGGGACAAGCGCCTGCGAAAGGTGGCCGATTCACTGACACTGGCTTATGGCAAGGACTGATCGCCAGGCATGAACTACACCGAAGACACCCTCGTCCAGCAGACCACCGCCAACTATCTGGAACAGCAGCTCGGTTGGCGGTCGGTGTATGCCTGGAACAACGAGGACTTCGGGCCGGATAGCCTTTTGGGTCGTACTTCTGATCGTGAGGTGGTGCTGACACGAACGCTGCGCGAGAAGCTGGTGTCACTGAATCCGGGCCTGCCGGATGCGGCCTATGACGATGCCGTGCGGCAGATGACTGCCATCGTCGCCTCGCAGCCGCTAGTGGCCACCAATCGCGAGAAATACGACCAGTTGCGTGATGGTGTGCAGGTAACCTTTCGCAACGATACCGGCGAGCGGGTACGTCAGCGGCTGCGGGTGCTTGACTTCGATGAGCCAGAGAACAACGATTTTCTCTGCGTGCGCGAGCTGTGGGTGCGCGGTGATCTCTACCGACGGCGGGCGGATATCGTTGGCTTCATCAATGGCTTGCCGCTGCTGTTCATCGAATGCAAAAACATTCACAAGAATCTCAAGACCGCCTTCGAACAAAACTTCTCCGACTATCTCGATACCGTTCCACACCTGTTCCACCACAACGCCATCGTGATGTTTGGTAACGGTGAGCAAGCCAAGATCGGCTCCATGACCAGCCGTTGGGAACATTTCAACGAGTGGAAGCGCCTGGCCGAGGATGCCCCGGGGGCGGTGGACATGGAAACACTGCTCAAGGGCGTGTGTGACAAGGGCAATTTTCTCGACTTTCTGGAGAACTTCATTCTGTTCGATGAGACCACCGGTGAGCCGAAGAAGATCATCGCCCGCAACCACCAGTTTTTGGGTGTCAATCGCGCCATCGATTCCGTGCGCGAGCGCAAGGCACGGCAGGGAAAGCTGGGTGTGTTCTGGCATACCCAGGGCTCGGGCAAGAGCTATTCCATGGTGATGTTTACCCGCAAGGTGCACCGCAAGCTCGGTGGCAACTTTACCTTTCTGGTATTGACCGACCGTGACGATCTCGATACCCAGATCTACAAGACCTTTGCCAATTGCGGCGTGGTGAGTGAGCAGGAACCGTGCCGGGCGGCCAGTGGCCGTCATCTGAATACGTTGCTGACCCAGCACAAGGCTTACATCTTCTCGCTGATTCAGAAGTTTAATCAAAAGGTCGAGCCGGAGCAGCCCTATAGTGAGCGTGATGACATCATCGTGATTACCGATGAAGCACACCGCACTCAGTACGGCACACTGGCGCTCAATCTGCGCAATGCACTGCCTAATGCCAGTTATATCGGTTTTACCGGCACGCCGCTGTTCAAAGACGACGAGATCACCCGTCGGGTCTTTGGCGAGTATGTTTCCACCTACGACTTTCAGCGCGCGGTGGAGGACAAGGCCACGGTGCCGCTGTACTACGATGCCCGTGGCGAGAAGCTGGGCGTGGCCATCGGTGACCTCAACGAACGTATTGCTGAAAAGCTGGAAGCGTTGGAGGCCGATGACATCGATGTCGAGCAGCGGCTGGAGCGGGAACTCAAGCGCGACTACCACATTATCACCGCCGACAAGCGGCTCGATCAGGTGGCGCGGGACTTCGTGCAGCACTACGCCACCGCGTGGGAGACCGGCAAGGCGATGCTGGTGTGCATCGACAAGGTAACCTGCGTGCGCATGCACCGGCTGATTGGCTTCTACTGGGACGAACGAATCAGTGAGTTGGAAAAAGGGCTGGCAACCATCGACGATGAACAGGAAGAGCTGTTCCGCCGTCGCCAGCTCGACTGGATGCGCGAGACCCGCATGGCGGTGGTGGTGAGTGAGGAGCAGGGCGAGGTAGACAAGTTCCGCCAGTGGGGTCTGGACATCACCCCGCATCGCCGGCTGATGAAGGAGGGTATCGATCTGCCCGAGTCGATGCGAGAGAAGCCCGAGTATCGAAATATGCAGACCATGGCGCTGGACGATGCCTTCAAGGCGCAGGAGCATCCGCTGCGCGTGGCGATTGTCTGCGCCATGTGGCTGACTGGCTTTGATGTGCCGAGCCTTGCCACGCTCTACTTGGATAAGCCCCTCAAGGCCCATACCTTGATGCAGGCCATCGCGCGTGCCAATCGCGTCAACGAGGGAAAGAACAACGGTTTGATCGTAGATTACTGCGGCATTCTCAAGCACCTGCGCAAGGCGCTGGCGACCTTCGCGGGTACCCAGCCAGAGGGCGAGGGTGGCGCGATCGACCCGGCACGGCCGGATGAGGAGTTGCTGGCGGATCTGGCCGAGGCCATTGCTTTGGTGCGAATGTTTCTCGAAGGCCAGGCCGCTACACTTGATGACATCATTCAAAAGACCGGCTTTGAGCGCAATGCCGCCATCGTCGCCTGCAAGGAAGCGGCCAACGAGAGTGACGAGAGTCGTAAACGCTTCGAGGTGATGTGCCGGGAGGTATTCAAGAAATTCAAGGCCTGTATCAATGTTCAGGGCATCAATGCTCATCGGTCGGATAGAGATGCGATCAACATTGTTTACAAGAGCCTGCAACAGGATCGTGAGCAGGCGGATATCAGCGGCATTATTCGGCAGTTGCACCAGGTGGTGGATGAGGCGATCGAGGTGCAGCCGGAGTGCGTGGGCGAGGAGCCTGTGCCGTATGACATCAGCAAGATTGATTTTGATTTGTTGCGCAAGGAGTTTGGGCATCATTCAGCAAAAAATACGACCGTGCAGAACCTGCGTCAGGCCGTGGAACAGCGATTGCAGCGCCTCTTGCAACAAAACCCTTTGCGCACCGATTTTCAGCAGCACTACGAGAATATTGTTGCTGGGTACAATCGAGAGAAAGACCGGGCGACGATCGAAAAAACCTTTGAAGCGCTGTTCAGTCTTGTTCAGGCGCTCGATGAAGAGGAACACCGTGCCGTTCGTGAAGGGCTGGATGAAGAGTCGTTGGCGATTTTCGATCTTTTGAAGAAGCCCGATTTGCAGTCGACAGAAATTAAGAAAATCAAGAAGGTTGCGGCGCAGTTACTGGAGCGGCTGAAAGAAGAAAAGCTACGCATTGACCACTGGCGTGACAAGGAAGCCACCCGTGATGCGGTGCGAGTTACGATACATGATTATCTGTGGGGCGATGAAACGGGGCTCCCCGTTGACGCGTACACGGAGGACGATGTGAACAAAAGAGCAGAGGAGGTGTTCAGGCATGTGTATCGCACCTACCCAATGCTGCCGTCGCCGGTTTATGCTTCCCCGATGACCTGAATTCCGATTAAATTTAATTTTTCCAGCACTCAACATGGCTGAGGGCGTGCCGACCCCAGGAACGTGTACATTCCTTATCTTCGCTGAAATAGTCTATGGTGGTGTGGCCGATGCCATCAGGCTGGGGGCTCTATACTTGTAATGAACAAGGTGTTGCGGAGAATTTCGCGGAGGGGTTCTTATCGACGTCAGTGCTGAGGGTGGGTGGTTTCTGGCCATGGACCAGGGCGGGCACGCCAGCCGGGTGGTCGTGTTCGATGGGCGTGGGGTACAGCTTGCCAGTGCTGTGCGGGCGGTGGGTGCGCACCAGCCGCAGCCGGGTTGGGTAGAGCAGGATGCGGATGAGATAGAGCAGTCGCTACGCCTGGCCCTTGCCGATATGGCCGAACAACTCGGCGCGGATTGTCGTCGCATCCGTGCGGCGGGGCTGGCCACGCAGCGTTCCAATATTGTCTGCTGGGATCGTCAGACCGGCGCCGTGCTGTCACCGGCCATCAGCTGGCAGGATCGTCGCGCACAGGGCTGGATGCAGCAATTTGCCGCGCAGCGGGCGCGGATTCGCGACATCACCGGCCTGTTGCCCAGTGCGCATTATGGCGTCAGTAAAATACACTGGTGCCTCGAACAGCTGGCCGAGGTGCAGGCCGTGCGCAAGCGGGGCCGCCTTGCCTGTGGCCCGCTGGCGAGTTTTCTGTTGTTTCGTTTGTTGAAGGCGCATCCCTTTGTGGTGGATTCCGTCAATGCCTCACGGACCTTGTTGTGGGACTGGCGGCAACGCCACTGGTCCGCAGAGCTGTTGCAGCTGTTTGGGATGACGGACGATTATCTGCCACAGGGCGTCGCCAATCGCTATCGCTTTGGCGAACTGGACATGGCCGGTGTCCCAATCCCCCTGACGGTGTGCACGGGAGACCAGTCGGCCGCCTTGTTTGCGGGCGGAAAGCCCGAGGCGGATATCGCCTACGTCAATATCGGTACCGGCGCCTTTGTGCAATGCCTCACCGCTTCGTCTGCAAGCGAAGCGGAAAATCCGGCGCAGGCCAATTTGTTACGCAGTGTGGTCTGGGATGATGCGGGGCATTCGCTTCAGGTGCTGGAGGCCACGGTGAATGGCGCGGGCAGCGCACTGCTGACGGTGGCAAACGAACTGGGTATTTCTGCACGGGATACACAGAGCCAATACGCCCATTGGCTGGCGGCGGCAAAAAATATTCCGCTGTACCTGAATGGGGTTTCTGGCCTGGGTTCGCCGTTCTGGTTGCCGCAGTTTGCCTCACGATTTGTCGGGCCGCACGCCAATACGGCAATGCCGCCGGAGAAAATGGTCGCGGTGCTGGAGAGCATCGTGTTCTTGTTATCGCTCAATCTGCAAGAAATGGCACGTGCCGGTGTGCCGCTGCAAGGTATTAAGATCAGTGGTGGTCTGTCGGTGCTGGATGGGCTGTGTCAGCGACTGGCCGATATCAGCCAGTTGCCGGTGGAGCGAGCGTCGCAAACGGAGGCGACGGCAAAGGGCTTGGCGTATCTGCTGGCCAGGCCTGGCCAGGTGTGGGGCAGCAGGGGCGAAGCCTGCCGTTTTGTGCCACAGAATAATCGTTCGCTGGATGTGCGTTACCGGCACTGGCACAGTGCCCTGCTCGCGGCAGTGAGTGCTGATAAAGTGGACGCAGAGTAAAAGGCCGACCCATGAACACGCCCGCACAACCCCTGACCCATCGCCTGGTGGCCCACCGTGGCTACAGTCAGTGTTATCCCGAGAATACCCTGGCCGCCTTGCAGGCGGCGTTGGCTATCGGCGCACGGTATGTGGAGTTCGATGTGCAATTTACCGCCGACGGGGTGCCGGTGGTGTTTCACGACGACAAACTGCAACGGGTCACGGGCGTCAGCGGCAACATCCATCGGCTAACGGCTGCGCAGCTGGCGCCATTGCGGGCCAGCGAGGCAAAACGGTTTGGCGATCGCTTCGCTGATGAACCGATACCCAGCCTGGCAGATGCCCTGCGGTTGTTGTCGCAATGGCCGGATGCGACCGCGTTTGTGGAAATCAAGCAAGGCTCGGTGGCACATTTTGGCGCCGCCATGGTGGCGCAACGCATGGCGTCTGAGCTGGCGCCCTTTCAGCATAACTGCATATTGATATCCTTTAATGCCGAGGTCTTACAGCTGGCTCGGGATGCCGGTATGCCGCGTATTGGCTGGGTGCTGTCGGCGTGGAAAGGTGCCGCCCGTCAACAGGCCGAATGGCTGATGCCGGATGTACTGTTCTGTAACTACAAGAAGATACCGAAAAAGGAGGCACTGTGGCCGGGCGTCTGGTCGTGGGCACTGTATGATGTGGTGGATCCGGCGCAGGCGCTGCACTGGTTTTCACGCGGTGCGCAGTTGATCGAGACCTGGGATATTGGCGCCATGATGCATGCCCCTCGATTGCAGGTGGCGGATGTTTCAACCTAGATTAATCTAGGCTCAACGCACAGGCCGGCCGGGAAAAACAATGGACAATGAACACTACGACCTGCTGATCATTGGCGGCGGTATTCACGGTGTCGGCGTTGCGCAGGCTGCGGCGGCGGCCGGTTACCGTGCCCTGGTGCTGGAACAAGGCGAGCTGGCCAGTGGTACATCGAGCCGTTCCAGTAAACTGATTCATGGTGGTCTGCGTTATCTTGAGTACGGGCAGTTTTCGCTGGTGCGGGAGTGCCTGCATGAGCGCGCGTTGCTGTTGAAAAATGCCCCAGGGCTGGTGAGGTTGCGCCCGTTTATTATCCCTATTTATGCCGACTCGACACGCAGCCGCTGGCGGGTGTGGGCGGGCCTCACCCTCTATTCCCTGTTGGGCGGCGCTGGGCGAGATACACGTTTTCATCGCCTTCCACGCCGTGAGTGGGAGGTGCTGGATGGGCTCAAAACCGCTGGGCTGCGGGCGGTATTCCAGTATCAAGATGCACAAACCGATGATGCGGCATTGACGCGCGCGGTGATGGCTTCCGCCCAGGCCTTGGGTGCGCGGACCAAAACACAGGCCACGTTTGTTGCCGCGTCCAGGCTTGAGAATGGGCAGGAAGCGTACTGGCGGGTACGTTACCGGCAGCATGGACAGGAACACATCTGTACGGCAACCGTGATAGTGAATGCCGCCGGCCCCTGGGTGAACGAGGTACTGGCGCGCATCACCCCAGCGGCGAGCACGGTGGACGTTGAGCTGGTGCAAGGTACTCATCTGGTGTTGGACGGCAGGCTGGGTCGCGGCGCCTATTATCTGCAATCCCCCCGGGATCGGCGCCCGGTATTTGCCATCCCCTGGCAGCTTGCCGGGGATCCGGAGGGCAGCGCCATTCTGCTGGGTACCACGGAAACCCGCTACACGGGAAACCCCGCCGAGGTACACCCGTTGCCTGCAGAGCAGGAATATCTGCTGGATACGTATCACCACTATTTTTCCACATCGCCGCGGATCCGTGATGCGTTTGCCGGCTTGCGGGTATTACCTGCCGGTAAAGGGGCGAGTCAGGGTCACTATGCGGCGCGCCAACGTGAAATCGTGTTACACGCCGATTGCCCGGACTCTCCTCGCTTGCTGACAATTTATGGCGGCAAGCTGACGGCCTACCGGGCGACGGCGGAGAAGGTTATGGCGATGTTGCAGGGCAGTCTGCCGCACAGGGTGCGTATTGCCGATACGCGCACACTCACCCTGGGTGCGATCCGGTATGGACCCTCAAAAAATAAGTTATGAGTCCTATATGCCGCCGATGGTAGTGATACTGGAGGTGAAGGTGATCCTGGTGGGCTTGCCGCTTTACCTTCAATTTGCCAATATGCGGCACCGCCCGGGGGGATGGTATAATCCTCAATCCGTGACTTCATGACGGCGCACGGCGCAAAGCACAAGCTCTTGATTCCACTGTGAAACCAGCATCTCGCCTAAAGCGCCTACTTTTGGTGCACTCCGTGTCCGGAGACACCATAATAATGACAGGAGAAATACAATGAAACCACTGGTGGGCATCATCATGGGTTCCACTTCCGACTGGGAGACGATGCGCCATGCCGCCGAAACCCTGGAGGAGCTGAATGTGCTCTTCGAGGCCGAAGTGGTCTCTGCCCATCGCACCCCGGACAAGCTGTTCCGCTATGCCGAAGAGGCGGAAGGGCGCGGTATTGAAGTCATTATTGCCGGGGCCGGGGGCGCGGCGCATCTGCCAGGCATGGCCGCATCCAAGACCGCTTTACCGGTACTTGGCATTCCGGTGCAGTCAAAGGCCCTCAACGGCATGGACTCGTTGCTGTCCATCGTGCAGATGCCTGCGGGTATCCCGGTGGGCACTTTGTCCATCGGCCGGGCCGGTGCGGTCAATGCAGCGCTGCTGGCGGCGGCTATGTTGGGGAACAAGCATGCAGCGATTCGCACTGCACTTAAGGCGTATCGCGAGCGTCAGACAGAACGGGTTCTGAGCCATCCTGATCCAAGGGATGGGGCATGAGTATGAGGGTCGGTGTTCTTGGTGGCGGTCAGCTCGCCCGCATGCTGGCTTTGGCGGGTTATCCGCTGGGGGTTGAGTTCGTTTTTCTTTGCCCCGTACCCGACGCCTGCGCGGCGCCACTCGGTGAACATCTGTGTGCCGGCTTTGACGATGAAGCCGCCCTGCAGCGCCTGGCCGGGAAAGTGGACAGGGTCACCTACGAATTCGAAAGTGTGCCTGCTGGTGCGGTGGAATACTTAAGCGGCAAATTACCCGTCTATCCACCACCGCAAGCGCTGGCAACAGCCAGGGATCGCCTGCATGAGAAAAACCTGTTTAACGAGCTGGGTATCGATACGGCGCCGTTCATGGCGGTAGACAGTTTAAGTGATCTGCAACAGGCGGTGGCGAAAATAGGCCTGCCCGCCATTCTCAAGACCCGCACCCTGGGTTATGACGGCAAGGGACAGCAGCGCCTGCATGATGCTTCGCCGTTGGCCGCTGCCTGGGAGGGGTTCAATGGCGCGGCGGCAATCCTGGAGGGCTTCGTTCCCTTTGAACGGGAGGTCTCTATCATTGCGGTCAGAAGCTTGTCGGGCGAGGTGGCCTTCTATCCGTTGTCGGAAAATGTGCATGAAGCGGGTATTTTACGGCTCTCCACCAGTTTGCCGGATGATCCCATGCAGGGATTGGCGGAAGATTATGCGCAGCGCCTGCTCGAACATCTGGAGTATGTAGGGGTGTTGGCGATTGAGTTTTTTCAGCTCGATGGACAGCTTCTGGTCAACGAGATGGCGCCGCGTGTACATAACTCGGGCCACTGGACGATTGAAGGAGCGGTAACCAGCCAGTTCGAGAATCATTTGCGGGCG
>JAJRWE010000245.1 GCA_024276955.1 Gammaproteobacteria bacterium | reverse complement strand
TGTGGATGATCCGCTTGAGGGGGCGCTGGCCCGGCCCACGCGACAAGCTTTGGGTGAGCTGATCCGTGTATGGCAGGCCGGAGGAGCCCCGGAAGCTATTGTGGAATGTTATCTCAGCACCTTGAACGGCAGCAGTCTTGGCAGTTTGGCGAGCATGCCATCGCCCTTCCGTGCATAAAGGTTTTTTATCACCTTGACGGAGGGAGTAGTGGTAATTTGGGCGTTTATTACGTGTTATGTGACCGGCGTGCATCAGTCCTCTGGTGGTTGTGGTGTCGGTATGGTTGGGCGTTTTTCCAGCAGGCTGATACCGCCGGAGGTAACACCGAGCAGGTATTCTTCATTGCGGTATTGGATGATCACGATGCGTTCGCGGGCGCCAACGGGCAGGGCGCGGATGAAGCGCAGTTCGTCGCCAGTGGATTTGCCGTATTGCATGCGTTCGAGGGCGCGCAGGGTGATCCAGGCCAGGGCAATAACGATTGCCAGGGCCAGAAGTGTCGTGAGAATCCCGGAAGTAAAATTTTCCATAGTGATTTTTTAATCCAGCTTTAATTGCAATGACTGGGGTGATGGGTCAGATCCTCACCGGGCGGCGCATGGCGGTATTCGGGGGGAGCGTCGCCAGATTGAGAGCATTGCTGTCCGCGCTCAATTTCTTCCCGTACCTCATGCGCCCAGAGAATGACTTCGGCGATGATGTCGAACAGATCGCGGGGAACAATATCACCTACCTCGGCGCGTACCAAGAGATCGCGGGCGAGTTCTACATTTCGAATGATCGGCACGCCGGATTCCTCGCCGGCCTCACGCATGGCTCGCGCTACGTGGTCTTCGCCCTTGGCGGCGATGGTAGGTACTGGACATGTGTCACGGTCATAGTTCAGAGCGATGGCCACATGGGTAGGATTGACGATAAGGACAGTAGCGTCTCTTGCCACTTGCGAGGCGCTTTGCTGGGCCCATTCCTGATGAGCCTGTCGACGCTGGGCCTTGATATAGGGGTCACCTTCATTTTCCTTGACCTCTTGCTGGATATCACGCTGACTCATGCGCATTTTTTTCAGAAAAGAGTGGCGCTGATAAGCAGCGTCAAGGATAGAGACAAAGGCGAAAATAGCGAGAGTCCATCCGAGCAGTTTGAACATAATCTCCCACATGGCCGCGCCGATGTCATCGACGTTGGCGCGTGGCAGCAAGACGAGTTCGGGTAACAGGGCCTCCAGTACCCACCATCCGATGAGAAAGAGTAATACGGTTTTGATCAGTGCCTTGATCCCCTCGACGAGACTGTCGAGGCTGAATATACGCTTGACACCTTCGGCGGGATTGAGGCTTTCCATTGTCGGCTTTATCTTTTCGAAGCTGAGCACTGGACCAGTTTGCAGGAACTCAACAAGCAGGCCAAAGGCGGCAATAGGTAACAGGAACAGGGCAGTAATAATGAGTGTGGTCTCCAGCGCCATCCAGGCCAAGGCTGGCGCAGTGTCGACAAAGCTACCGGACATCCCTTCGAAGGCTGTATTCATCAATGCCGCGATGCGCTCACCAGCGTAGGCAAGACCCAGGCCGAAGAGGGCAAGCCACAAAATTAATTCAGCCGTGTTCGTGATTTCCGTGCTCTTGGAAATGTTGCCTTTCTTGCGGGCATCCTGGAGTTTTTTCGGCGTGGGTTTTTCGGTTTTATCGCCGCCATCATTTTTATCCGCCATGGTTTCTTTCGTTTGTCAGTTCTGTCAGGACGCAGTTGTTAACATGAAGGTTTATATCTTCCTTATTCCTGCTCAAGTGTGAACCTTTGCTTTCTATAGTTGCGGCTGAATCTGTTTCGGTGCGATTTGTAATGCTGTGAGGCGATAGCATCTTACTATTCTCAGTTGTGTTGTGAGCCTGTGCGCACTCGTGTTGAGATATCTACCATTTTTATCACACGACAACCAGATTAGTCCACTTCACATATCAAGTTGGTGGTGATCAATACCCGATAATTTCAACGCAGGCTATATCATGGTTTTGTAATAAACGTACAGCGACAAAACGGTAATATTACCTATTGACGCAGAGTGTATATAGGGAGAGCATTTGACATCTGAGACGCGGAAGACAGGGGCACGCTATTTCTAGCAATGCCGGATAACACAGTGGTGAGATAGTTTCAAGTATATGGAAAAAGCCGGGCGGACAATGCCGCCAGTTAAGGACAACATGGGACGTTATTTTTTAATGGCATACCGCACCGGAATTTTACGTGAACTTCCCGCCTCGGAGGAAGGCATACCATGCCTGCGCTTGAGGCTAAGGACCAAGGCCTGTAGAGGCCGCCTCTTTGTCATGGCATCTGCGTCGCTGCTCATGTTTGGCGCTACAAGCCATACTGCGGCAGCGGTGTGCAGAGCTATAGACGGTACTCAGTTCTCCGCCAGTAAGACAGTTGCCGACACTTTTTTTCTCGCACTGCAGTTCTGCCGTGAATCTAAGACGAGTGGCATGGTTCAAGATTTTGGGCATATGGCCAGCCTATCCATGGATGCAAGTAGATACTCGGCCAAGGGCACTGCCAATAGTGCCAGCCCGGAAGCGCAGCAGCTCAGCCTTTATGATGCTGAAGATACTGCCGGGATTATCATGAAAGCTTCTCTCCCGGTCTCCAGCCGAGGGTGGGCTCATCCACTGCCTGCATACCAGAAAAACCTTCAAGTGACTGCTGAATATTTCGGTCCAAGAGCGAAAATTCTTGCGTCCAGGATGCATTCGGTCGCGGAGAATTACAACATCGATCCTCTATTGTTACATGCCATTGCCCACGTTGAATCAAGGCACGACCCTCAGGCAGTTTCACCTGCGGGGGCGTTGGGTTTGATGCAGGTGATGCCAACAACGGCACGCCGTTTCGGTGTTAATGATCCCGAGCGGGAACTACATGATCCACGGGTGAATCTTGAGGTGAGTTCGATTTATCTCAAGAAACTTCAGGGTTTATTTGGCAATGATTTACGTCTGGTTCTGGCCGCCTACAACGCCGGGGAAAATGCCGTGATCAAATACGGTCGTCAAATTCCCCCCTACCGGGAAACACAGGCGTATGTGCGTGATGTCATGGGTCATTACATGAAGTTAAAGGGTTTGCACTGAATCTGCGGGAATTCACCATGCGGTATCAGAGTGAAGTTGAGTGATAGTAGCAAGGCATAATAATGAGTCTATCGGCCTATTTTAGATCAGCAAACCAGACATCGGAAAGCATGCTGTCGCGTTATAGCGATTTGATGTTGGCGGTCGGTGTGGTGGCGATTATTGCGCTGATGGTGCTGCCGTTACCACCGTTAATGATCGACATGCTGGTGGCGGTAAATATTGCCTTTGGCCTGATCCTGATATTGGTGTCGGTCTATATTACATCGCCGCTACAATTTTCTGTTTTCCCCAGTATCTTGCTGATCAGCACCCTGTTCAGATTGGCGCTGTCTATTGCGACCACTCGCATGATTCTGCTGGAAGGCGAGGCGGGCCATATCATCGATACCTTTGGCCAACTGGTGGCCGGCGGGAATCTGGTGGTGGGCCTGGTGGTGTTTCTGATTATTACCCTGGTTCAGTTTATCGTTATCGCCAAGGGTGCGGAACGTGTGGCAGAGGTGGCGGCGCGGTTTTCTTTGGACGCGATGCCGGGTAAGCAGTTGTCCATCGACTCTGATTTGCGTTCCGGTTTGATCGATAAAGACGAGGCAAGGCGAAAGCGTCATGAGCTTGAGCTGGAAAGCAAGCTTCACGGCAGCATGGACGGGGCGATGAAGTTCGTCAAAGGTGATGCCATCGCCGGTATCGTGATCATCATCATAAATCTTCTCGGTGGCCTGGGCGTGGGGGTATTGCAACAAGGCATGGATATGGGGGCGGCGATGGTGAAATATTCCATTCTGACCATTGGTGATGGCATGGTGGCGCAAATTCCCGCACTGCTGGGGGCTATGTCGGCCGGCCTGATCGTGACCCGTGCCACCGACGCGGAGCAGGACAAGCATCTCGGTGATTCGATCCAGAAGCAACTCACCGCAAATCCACGCGTTCTGTTGGTGGCCGGTGGAATCTGTTTCCTGCTGGCCACAGTGCCAGGCTTTCCGATCGCGGTGTTTATTGTGATCGGGCTTGTGCTGGTTGTGTGTGGCGCAATGCTTTCTCCTCTTTTGCGTGCGCGTATCGACCGCTTTTCCGCACCCGCTTTTGCGGCGGTTATGGAGCCCAGGGAGGCATCGATGTCTCAGGTTGTGGCAACGGTGCAATCTGAGTCACGGCCGGCAGTGCCATTACTGTTGCAGCTTCCCCGGCATGGTGTGCATGACAAGACGGAGCCGGGCCTGGTACAGGGGCTGGAAGATGTGCTCGATGATTTTCAGATCAATCTGGGTGCGCCATTGCCGCACATCAGTATTCATTGGCACGGTGGCAGTGATGATGGTTGGCAACTGCTTGCCTTTGAAGTGCCTATCGCTCAGGGAGATACCTTGACCGACAGGCCTGCCGATGCAATTCCGGAGGCCGTTCGTCAGGCGTTGCGGCGACATGCCGCGTTGTTTATCGGTATTCAGGAAACCAGTGCGTTGCTTACGCGGGCCAGCGGTGACTACCCGGAAGTCGTAAAAGAAGTATTGCGCGTCGTACCTACACAGCGGGTTGCAGATATCTTGCGGGTTTTGGTGGAAGAGGAGGTGCCTATCCGTAATTTGCGCGGCATTCTCGAGGCGATCGCTGACGCCGGGCAGCGAGAAAAAGATACTTTTGCCCTGACCGAGTTTGCGCGCATGGCACTCAAACGGCAGCTTAGTCATCGTTATGCACCGCATGGCTCCTTGCGCGCCGTGCTGCTCTTGCCCGAGCTTGAAGAGACGCTGCGGCAGGCGATACGCACGACGGCGGGTGTGCAGCAATTGGCCATCGAGCCCGCGGATGCGAAAAAAATAATCGAGGTACTCAGGGTGGCGGTTGAGGAACACCGGCCGGCGGCAATCGTCACCACCGTGGATTTACGCCGCCATATACGCAAGATGATTGAGCAGGACTGCTTTGATCTCCCGGTGCTCTCTTTCCATGAACTGATGCCGACGCTGAAACTGGATGCAGTAGAGCGCGTGAGGTTGCCGGAAATGTTGAAACTTGCGGTGATTTGATCGTGGAGCTGGTAGTGCATAGCAGCGTTGGCAATGAGAGATCGCCAGGTCATCAACAAAAATTCCAATGGATAAAATCAACAAACAATGAATGATTCACATAATTTCAGGCTTCCGGGTTTGCTTATTCCGGTACTCGTTTTTATCGGTTCAATCATTGTTTCGTCAGTGGGGCAGGCCGGACCCATGCCGAATATGGAGAAAAACGTGCAACTGACGGCCCGGGAACAGCCCATCGAGGCTTTTCTTCAGGATATGTTCGGGCAGATTGGCTTGCCGGTATCGGTACATGCTTCGGTGACGGGTGTGGTCAACGCGAACTTCAATGCTCCGGCGCACAAAGTTTTGCGAGACATCGCTCGCGCGTTCGGACTGGTGACGTATTACGATGGTGCGGTAGTACACGCCTTTGCGGCAAGCGACGTTATGCGGCGAGTGCTCGCGCTTGCGCCCCTGGTTGCGGAACGCGTGGTTCGCAGCGCCGATGAAATGTGGCTGACTGATGCGCGTAACACGGTACGCAGTACACCGGATGGCAGTCTGGTTGTGACCGGCACACCGCGTTTCATTGAGCAAGTGGAGGAGCTGGTGCAGGTGGCGCGGAAGGCGCAAGCGGCGCAGCACCCTCTAGGCTTCAAGGTGTTCTATCTACGTTACGCATGGGCGCAGGATGTCACGGTCACCTTCTCGGGACGGCAATTGGTGGTGCCGGGAGTGGCGAGCATCTTGCGTTCCCTGTTCACCTCTTCGCCGCAGAGTCATGCCCAGATGATTGCACAGGATCGCCTTCTG
>JAJRWE010000244.1 GCA_024276955.1 Gammaproteobacteria bacterium | reverse complement strand
CCTACGGCAAGGTGCTGGCCGATGTGGGGGTCAAGACCCGCGAGGCCAGGGTCAACAGCGAGGCGCAACAGGCGCTGCTGGACAATGCTATAGAAGCCAACAGTGCCGTCTCTGGTGTCAACCTCGATGAAGAGGCCGCCGACCTGATCAGGTATCAGCAGGCCTACCAGGCCGCGGCCCAGCTGGTCAAAGTGGCCGACACCCTGTTCCAGACCCTGCTCAACGTGGCCAGCAGGTAATTATTTTCTATCTCAAGGTTAAAACCACCGGCTATAGCCGGTTAGATCTATTGGCGTAGGGTGCTGGTGAGCGGTAGCGAACCGCACCGTTCGCGTGTGACGGGATGTTGAGCGCTGGCCATTGATGGGGTCACTGTTCCCGACCGATGCGGTTCGCTACCGCTCACCGGCATCCTACACAGCGTTTTGAAAATGATTGCCGGGTTGGGTAATAAAACGGGTCTTTCGACCCGTATCCGGACTTTCAGTCCGTAAAACTAATCCACCAGCTTTAGCGGGTGGTTGTTGAGTTGTAGGAGCGGGCCATGCCCGTGATGAGACGTAACAAAAGATAAGGATCGTGGTATGCGTATTTCCACCGCACAGATGCAGTCCCAGGCCGTCCGCAGCATGATGGATCGGCAAGTGGAACTGAGCTACACACAGCAGCAGGTGGCCACCGGTAAGCGTATTCTATCCCCGTCGGACGATGTCATCGGTTCCACGCAGGTCATTGCCCTGCAGCAGAGCATCGATACGCAGACACAATTTCAGGAAAATGCCGACATGGCCGAAAGTCGTCTGTTCAGCGAGGAAAATGCCCTCACGCAGACCATCAATGTCTTGCAGCGTTCGCGTGAACTGGCCATTCAGGGCAACAACGGCAGCCAGTCCGCCACCAACCGCGCGGCCCTCGCCAGTGAAATCCGTCAAAACCTGGCGGAGGTTCTGACGCTCGCCAATACCACCGATGGCAACGGTGAATACGTCTTCGCTGGCTATAACGTCGGCACGGCGCCCTTTACCGAGGTGGGAAACCCTGTTGGCAGCGGGCTCTATGATTTTAACTACAGCGGTGACAATGGTCAGCGCAATCTGCAGATCGGCGCTACGCGACAGATCCCCGTGGGCGATCCCGGCAGTGATGTCTTCGTGAACATCCCGGCGAGTGGTGGTGGCACCCAGAGTGTGTTTGAAACCCTGGAGCAGCTGGCGCTTTCGCTGGAGTCCAATTCACCGAACATGGCCGCGGTCGGTGATCTGCAGAGTGCGCTCAATCAATTCGACGGTTTCCGCGCCAAGGTGGGGGCGAGACAGAATGCCATCGACAGTCAGCGCGACTTCAATGAAGACGTCAAGCTGGAGGCGCAGAAGCGGCTTGCGGATGTGCAGGATCTGGATTATGCCGAGGCCATCAGCCGTCTGAATCTGCAATTGGCCGGGTTGGAGGCCTCGCAGCAGAGCTTTGCACGGATACAGAATCTGTCGTTATTTAATTTCTTATAGGGCTGATTATGCAGCGGCAGGGCCGTGAAAAAGGCAGCGATAAAAAAGGGCGCCCCGTCTGCACGGGGCGCCCTTTTTTATTATGCCGGGTGGCGGCTAGCTGCCAGAGAGGATGCTGGAGCTGATGCTGTCGACGGTGATGTCATAGAGGGTGATGTCACCGGTAGCACTGTCCGTGCAGGTGTTCCTCATCTGGATGACACCGATTTCGGGGACAATGTACATGCTGCCAGAATGGGTTGAGTATCCATCGCTGCAGAGATCGAAAATATCAAACGTCAAAGGCAGTTGGCCGTCGACATCGTTGTCCGGAAAGACATCTCCACTAAAGTTGACCTGGAAGGGATTGGCGTAGTTGCCGATGTTGGTGCTGATCTTCGTACCGTCACCGACGACATTGATCGAATTTTTAAATCTGCCGACATCACTCTGGCAGCTCGCAGCGCCAAGGATGCAGCCATCCATGAGATAATATTCTACCGTGTAAATGGTGTCATTGATGGATAACGGCGATTTCAGTGTGATTACCGGTTCCTGGCCACCCGTGACATTGTTGTCGGGGTTGGCGGGGGCGACTGTGCGGCCGCCGGTGGTATTCAGCCAATAGTACTGGCCATTCGTCGGATGGCTTCCCATGGCCACCAGCCGCTCGGTGCCATCGGTAGTGGGATCGGGCGTGGTATCGGTAGTGGAATCATCCTGGTGGACGTATTGAATGACCATTGTCTCGGTCGGCTCGCAGAATGCGCCATCCAGGCAGAACAGATAACGCTTTTCTATCACGTCATAGGGGTTGCCACCATTGCTCGCATTGTTATCCGGGGAGGTCAGGGGGATGTAATTGCCCCAGCTGATTTTCAGTGTGCCGGCTTGGGCGTTGCCGGTACTGGTGCCGGATAGCGAGGTGGCAATGACGTTGTATTGAATCCAGTCGCCCTGCTTGTAAATGCGCAGGTTCTCGCTCTTGCGCTCCTCGTAGACCGACTCCTGCTCCTTCTTGGTCACCAGGCAGCCTGTTAGGGCGACGGCGGTCAGGGTAACGAGCGCGATGGCGGCAATCATTCGGGGGTGCTTTGTCATCAGTTTTTCCTTGAATCTCTGTGGGTTTGATTCCCCACTGTTCGTAGCAAGTATCGTCATTCCGGCGGATGCCGGAATCCAGTGGCTTGTTTGGGGGCGCCGGCCTCGGCTTTAGCATCCTGCGTCGTCCTACCACCTACATCCATTTAGGCGTTTGCCGGCGTGACGTGCCGTTATTGATTCCCCGTCTGGTTTGTCGCGGAGTTATCTATTATTGCGGCCGGCCACTGATATGGCAGCATCTTCCAGCTTTCAATAGAAGTTGACCCATAGAATGCCTTTTTGTTCGTGTCGGTGCAAAGCCCGGGGCCGTTTTGAGGCGTCCCTAATGCTATGCTATCGGCTGTTTTCCATCGGATAAAGTCTATTTTATGAGCCGTCATTCCTCTCTCACCCCCACCATTTCCACCACCTTCGACCTCGATTGCCGCCGCTGCCCGCGTCTCAGTCAGTTTCTCGATGAGGTGCAGCAGGATTACCCCGACTATCACGCCCGCCCGGTGGCGCCCTTTGGCGCCGCACGGCCGTCGCTGCTGATCGTCGGTCTGGCCCCCGGCATGCACGGCGCCAATGCCACGGGCCGGCCCTTCACCGGCGACCACGCCGGCATCCTGCTCTATCAGACCCTGTTTGACTACGGTTTCAGCAGCGCGCCGGTGTCTGAGTCGGCGCGTGACGGCCTGAAACTGCGCGATTGCCGTATCACCAACGCGGTGAAATGCCTGCCACCGCAGAACAAGCCGGTGGGCGCGGAGATCAAGACCTGCAACGATTTCCTGCGCGTGGAGCTGGAAGGGCTGAAAAAGGGCGCGGTGGTGCTGGCCCTGGGCAGCATCGCCCATCAGTCGGTGGTGCGCGCCTTCGGCCTGCGGCAGAAGGGCTTCCGCTTTGCCCACAATGTGCTGCACGACTTGCCGGGCGAGCGCCGGCTGCTGGATTCCTACCACTGCAGCCGCTACAACACGCAGACGCGGCGGCTCACGGAGCCCATGTTTCGCGCCGTGTTCCAGCAGGCGCGGGATTTGATTGACGCGCGATGAGTCTCCACCACCGGGCTGTAGGAGCGGGCCATGCCCGCGATGAATTGCTGCAGGATGGAAAATCCAACGCAGAGGCCGCAAAGAAACAGTAAAAGAATCTTTGCGTTGAAATTAGTTCTACTTTGTCACATTTAACGCATTGTTTTTAAAGCCATTATCTTAATAGCCTATTTTTGCATGCCTTTTCCTGTCGGCAGGAGGTAAAAAACCATGTAGGGCGGGCACGTTTTTTGTGCCCACGCCGTTAGTGCATATTCCGCGTGGGCATGGAAAGCCTGCCCACCCTACCT
>JAJRWE010000243.1 GCA_024276955.1 Gammaproteobacteria bacterium | reverse complement strand
CCATAAAGAATCCACCTGATATTCTGGAAGGAACAAAACAACTTAAAGTAATTGAGGATGAATTCGAACTTGAAATTACTGAAGATGAGGCAGTGGAAATGTATGATATGAATTTACAGGAAGCAAGCGAATATATTCAAACACTAATTTCTGCTCAATGATACAAGCAATTATAAACGTAAATAAACAACCCCGCAGCAAGCTATTTCGCTACGCGAAAGCGGGGTATTTGACTGCCAGTTAAAACGCTTAGGCGTTTGAACAAAAATCCTACGCAGCAAGCTGCGGGGAATTAAACCCCCAGAGATTAAAAAGGCATCCCTGGCGGCATACGCCCTTTCAGGCCGCGCAGCATCTTGCCCATGCCGCCCTTGCTCATCTTTTTCATCATCTTCTGCATCTGCGTGAACTGCTTGAGCAGGCGGTTGACGTCCTGCACCTGGGTGCCGGAGCCTTGCGCGATGCGGCGCTTGCGCGAGCCCTTGATGACCTGCGGGAAACGACGCTCGTGCGGCGTCATGGAATTAATGATGGCCTCCAGGCGTTTGAACTGCTTGTCATCGATGTTGTTCTTTACCGCCTCCGGTACATTGGCCATGCCCGGCATCTTGTCCATCAGCGCGCCAATGCCGCCCATGTTCTGCATCTGCTGCAGCTGGCTGCGGAAGTCTTCCAGGTTGAAGCCCTTGCCCTTGGCGACTTTCTTCGCCAGCTTTTCGGCCTCTTTGCGGTCGACCTTTTGTTCGGCCTCTTCGATAAGGCTAAGCACGTCGCCCATGCCGAGAATGCGCGAGGCGAGACGGTCGGGGTGAAAGGCTTCCAGCGCCGTGGTTTTTTCGCCCACGCCGAGGAATTTGATGGGCTTGCCGGTGATGTGACGAATCGACAACGCGGCACCGCCACGGGCGTCACCGTCGGTCTTGGTGAGAATCACGCCGGTGAGCGGCAGGGCCTCGTCGAAGGCCTTTGCGGTGTTGGCGGCATCCTGGCCGGTCATGCTGTCGACCACAAACAGGGTTTCCACCGGGTCGATGGCGGCGTGCAGGCGCTTGATCTCGCCCATCATCTCCTCGTCGATGTGCATGCGGCCGGCGGTGTCAATGATGACCACGTCCTTCATGGTCTTGCGCGCCTGGTCGATGGCGGCGGTGGCAATGTCCACCGGATCCTGGGTGGGATTACTGGGAAAGAAGTCGACCTCGACCTCTTTGGCCAGGGTCTCCAGCTGGTCGATAGCGGCGGGACGGTAGACATCGGCACTGGCCACCAGCACGGATTTTTTCTTGCGCTCACGCAGCCAGCGGGCGAGCTTGGCGACGCTGGTGGTCTTACCCGAGCCCTGCAGGCCGGCCATGAGGATCACCGCCGGCGGGCGGGTACTGAGATCCAGCTCTTCGTTGGCCTCGCCCATGACCTTTTCCAGCTCTTCACGGACGATCTTGATCAGCGCCTGGCCGGGAGACAGGCTCTGCATCACCTCCTCGCCGAGGGCGCGCTCACGCACGTGGTCGACGAACTCGCGCACCACCGGCAGGGCCACGTCGGCCTCCAGCAACGCCATGCGCACCTCGCGCAGGGTCTCCTTGACGTTGGCTTCGGTGATGCGGCCCTGGCCGCGGATGCTTTTCAGGGTGCGGTTTAGCCGGTCGGAAAGGCTGTCGAACATGGGCTGAATTCCTGTGTGTTCACGTTGCCCGCGCGGAATCGCGGGGCAGAAGGTGGGGAATTATACCTGAATCCGCAACCGGCGGCGGACGGGCTTCAGAACTCGAAGACCTGCCCGCTGTGCAGGGGGTGAATCTCGCGATCAGCGATGGCCTCGCGGCACTCGCGCAGGATGAGCTCTTCCTGTCCGGGCTTGGTGTGGCTGATGTGGATGGCCGGGGTGTGCTTCAGCTTTTTTAGATCCTCGGCCAACAGGCGTGGGGTGTAGTGCCCGGCCTTGTGGCTCAGGTCTTCGTCGGCATTGGAGAAGGCGGCCTCGACCAGCAGCAGGTCCAGCCGCTCCCGCGTGTTGAGCACCTGCCAGAGGTTGTCATTGGTGGAGGTATCACCACTGAAGGCAAAGGCGCCGCTGGCACATTCAACGCGATACCCCACACCGGGCACGATGTGCTTCACTTCAATCATTTCGATATGGCGCCCACCGAGTTCGATGATATCCCCCGGCAGCAGCGGCGCGTAGCGCATCACCGGATTGGCAGGGGTCGGCAATTGGGAGAAATCCGGCCAGATGGTCCAGTTGAAGACGTGTGTCTTGAGGGCTTCCAGCGTCACCGGCTGGGCGTGCACGATCACGGCCTCGCTGATACTGGGGAAAATGCTGTCCACCAGCAGGGGCAGAAAGGAAAAATGATCCAGATGGGAGTGGGTCAGGAAAACATGACGGATCTTGCGTAATTCCTCCAGCGACAGCTCACCCACACCGCTGCCTGCGTCGATCAGGATATCGTCATCAATCAATAGTGAGGTGGTTCGCAGTGCATTCCCTACACCGCCACTACACCCCAGCACGCGCAATTTCATAGTTCACCAATGGCGCGGAAGCCGTGTGATTTAAGCGTATCTGCCTGAAACAACGGTATGGTGGCGTCTCTATCAGGCGCAAACATTCCGACTGCATACCCGCCCGAAATGTCCCAAAAAAGAACCCTTCGCAGCGACCTCCAGCGATATCCTTACTCTACACAAGCCTCCTCTTTCTTAATTTTTCCCCGAACTTACCTGAAGATCGCGCAATTCACCAGCCTGCGAGGCGCTCACTGCGCTATAATCTGAAAGCACTATCGGCAATACTGCGCACATATTGAGCTCCCCGCTTCCCCGGCGCCCAAAGATGTGAGCATACCTACAAATATTGACAAACCCGCCATGGAAACGACTTAATACACCCCTGTTTCCCAAACCCTGCCCCTACGCCCCAGCACACCATGAGCCATTACGTCATTGCCGCTATTGCCGCCACCCTGTATTTCATTACCGGGTTTCTGCTTGCCAAACGCCTGTTCCGCGAGGGGGGGACAGACGCAGGCCCCGGTAAACTGCGCAAGAACCACCTCATCCTCATCGGTCTCATCGCCGTGCTGCTGCATGCCGTGCTGCTCTATCAGAGCCTGTTTGTGCCGGAGGGGCTGAACATCGGCTTCATCAACGCCATATCACTGATCACCTGGCTGATCGCCCTGCTGATCCTGCTGGCTGCATTGTCGAATCCGGTGGAAAACCTCGGCGTCATCCTGCTGCCCATCACCGGGCTGGCCGTCCTTGCCGAAGTCCTGTTCCCCAGTGAACACACTCTGATGGCCGCCCAGGCGATGGAATTAAAACTGCACATCCTGATGTCGGTACTGGCCTACAGCCTGCTCAGCATCGCCGCAGGACAGGCACTGCTGCTGGCGGTGCAGGACAGCCATCTGCGCAACAAGCGCCCGGGCGGTTTCATTCGCGCCCTGCCGCCACTGCAGACTATGGAAACCCTGTTGTTTCAGATGATTGGCCTTGGCCTGGCCCTGCTTACCGCCTCGCTACTCACCGGCACCCTTTACATCGAAGACATGTTCGCCCAGCATCTGGTGCACAAGACCATTCTATCGATGGTGGCCTGGGTGGTATTCGCCACCCTGCTGTGGGGCCGCTGGCGCTTCGGCTGGCGCGGCCGCACCGCCATTCGCTGGACCCTGAGCGGCTTCGTGGTACTGCTGCTGGCCTATATTGGCAGCAAACTGGTGCTCGAAATCGTCCTCGGTCTCTGAATGCCCAAGGACATCGCGGCTTGACAGCCGCCCCTGCGCCCCCTAAAAGTTACATCTCCACAATTACCGCGAGGTTCCCCCCTTTTTGAACGATATTCCCATAGGCGTCTTGTTTGGCGTCCTGATCCTTCTGATATTCATTTCCGCCTTTTTCTCCGGTTCCGAAACGGGGCTCATGAGCCTCAACCGTTATCGGCTGAAACATCTGGCCAAGAGCGGGCACCGCGGTGCCGCGCGCGCCAGCCGCCTGCTGGATCACCCGGACCGGCTCATCGGTCTGATCCTGCTGGGTAACAACTTCGTCAATATCCTCGCCTCCTCCATCGCCACGGTACTGGCGCTGCGGCTGTGGGGCGAGGCCGGTATCGCCCTCGCCGCCGGGCTGCTGACCCTGGTGATCCTGATCTTCGCCGAGGTCACGCCCAAGACCCTCGCCGTGCTGCATCCGGAGCGTTTCGCCTTTCCCGCCAGCCGGGTGCTGGGGCCACTGCAGCTGCTGCTGTATCCACTGGTGTGGCTGGTCAACGTCATTGCCCACGCCCTCATGCGCCTGCTCGGCGTGAACCCAAAAAAGGCCCGTTCGGAAGAACTCAGCAGCGAGGAACTGCGCGTGGTGGTCAACGAGGCCGGCGCCCTGATCCCGCACAGCCACCAGGAAATGCTCACCAATATCCTCGACCTTGAAAAGGCCACGGTGGATGACATCATGGTACCGCGCAACGAGATCACCGGCATCGACCTCGATAACGACTGGGAAGAAATCCTCAACCAGATCGCCCACAGCCAGCACACCCGCTTACCGGTGTACCGCGGCGACATCAACAACGTGGTGGGCTTCCTGCACATGCGCAACACACTGGTTCTGTCGCGTAGGAAAGAGACCTTCAAAGAGGATCTCGTGGCCCTGCTGCGGGAACCCTACTTCGTCCCCGAAGGCACCTCACTGACCCCGCAACTGCTGAATTTCCGTCGTCAAAAGCGCCGTATCGGGCTGGTGGTGGACGAATACGGTGACGTGCGCGGACTGGTGACACTGGAAGACATCCTCGAAGAGATCGTCGGTGAATTCACCACCGACCCGGCGGACAACATCCGCGAAGTACACCCCCAGCCGGACGGCACCTACCTGGTGGACGGCAGCGCCAGCATCCGCGACCTCAACCGCATCATGGGCTGGGAACTGCCCACCGACGGCCCCAAGACCTTCAGCGGACTGATCACCGAATACCTGCAAGACATCCCCGAGCCCGGCACCAGCCTGATGCTGGCGGGCTACCCGGTGGAGATCGTGCAGACCAAGGGAAATAAGGTGAAAACCGCCCTGATCAATCCGGCCTTTCGCCAACGCAAGGCCCGACTCGACACGGCCAACGCCGAGGCATGAAACAGTCGTGCCGCCTGCCCGCCGAATGGGAGGCGCAGAGCGGCGTCATGCTGACCTGGCCCCATGAACAGAGTGACTGGGCGCCACTGCTGGCACATGTCGAACCGGTCTTCGTGCGCACTGCCCGCGAGATCAGCCGCCGCGAAGGCGTTCTGATCGTCTGCCGTGACGAGGTGCTGCGCCGGCACGTCCTGCAGCAACTGGGCGAGGCTGGCGCATGCCTGGATCGCATCGACTGCCGCATCGCCCCCAGCAACGACAGCTGGGCACGGGATCACGGCCCCATCACCGTCCTCGACAACGACGGCGCAGCGCATCTGCTCGACTTCACCTTCAACGGCTGGGGCGGCAAATACCCCGCCGAATTGGACAACGCCATCACCGGCAAGCTGGCCCGGCAAGGCGCCTTCGGCGACACCCCCTGCCAGCACATCAATCGGGTGCTGGAAGGCGGCAGCATCGACAGCGACGGCCAGGGACGCATTCTCACCACCGAGGCCTGTCTGTTGTCACCAAAGCGCAACCCGCAGCTGGGCAAGCCGGAGATCGAACAGGCCCTGCGCGAATACCTCGGCGCCCACCACATCCTGTGGCTGAAACACGGCACCCTGGCCGGCGACGACACCGACGGCCACATCGACACCCTGGCCCGTTTCTGCGACCCGCACACCATCGCCTACACCCACTGCGACGACCCGGCCGACAGCCACTACACCGAGCTGCAGGCCATGCAGACCGAGCTACAGGCCCTGCGCGACACCGACGGCCAGCCCTACCGACTGCTGCCGCTGCCCCTGCCGGCCGCACAGCTCAACGCCGACGGCGAGCGCCTGCCCGCCACCTACGCCAATTTTCTCATCATTAACGGCGCGGTACTGGTGCCCACCTACGACGACCCGCAGGATCCCATCGCCCTCCAACGGTTGCAGACCTGCTTCCCCGGCCGCGATATCATCGCCATCGACGCGCGCGCACTGATTGAACAGTTCGGCAGCCTGCACTGCATGACCATGCAGCTGCCCAAGGGCGTGCTTACCGACTGTGGTTAATTGATGGCATCCACCCGTAGGAGCGGCCCCTTCGGCCGCGAAGACAATAGCGGGTAATCCATCGCGGCCTAAGGGGCCGCTCCTACAAGCCTGTTTGCCTTGCAGCGTTATGCAGCCATAACCGACAATCACCACAATGAGCAAAAGCCGATATCTCACCCTCGCCCTGATCCAGCACCCCTGCAGTACCGACCGGGCCGACAATATCGCCACCAGCGAGGCCGCCATTCGCGAGGCCGCCCGCCAGGGTGCAGAGTTGGTCCTGCTACAGGAATTGCACACCAGCCGGTATTTCTGCCAGCAGGAATCCAGCGACAATTTTGATCTCGCCGAAACCATTCCCGGCCCCACCACCGAACACTTCGCCCGCCTCGCCGCCGAACTGGACGTGGTTCTCGTCACTTCGCTGTTCGAGCGTCGGGGCTCGGGCCTGTACCACAACACCGCCGTGGTGCTGGACAGACAACAGGGACTGGTGGGCCAGTACCGCAAGATGCACATTCCCGACGACCCCGGCTTCTTTGAGAAGTATTACTTCACGCCTGGTGACCATGTACCCGGCCAACAAGGCTTTGAGCCTATCGACACCTCGGTGGGCCGGCTGGGCGTGCTGGTGTGCTGGGATCAGTGGTTCCCGGAGGCGGCACGGCTGATGACCCTGGCCGGCGCCGAGCTGCTGCTCTACCCCACCGCCATCGGCTGGGACGACAACGACGATGCCGACGAGCAGGCCCGCCAACGCGATGCCTGGATCACCGTGCAGCGTAGCCATGCCATCGCCAACGGCATCCCGCTGGCGGCCTGCAATCGCACCGGCTTCGAGGCCGGCCCGAATAAACAGTGCAGTGGCATTCGCTTCTGGGGAAGCAGTTTCGTGGCCGGGCCACAGGGGGAAATACTGGCGCAGGGTCCGCAGGACGTGGCGGAAATTATCCTGGCGAAGATAGACATGGCGCGCACGGAACAAGTACGACGCGTGTGGCCCTATCTGCGGGACCGCAGAATCGATGCCTATGGGGATCTGCTGAAACGCTACCGGGACTAGTACTCCAACCAGGTTATATTGGCGGATACAGCGTTACTGTGGTGTTTCGCAACAAGGCACAGCACGCAGGCAATGGCCATAGTCCTTGTCAAGTGCTGTACCAACAGTAGGCGCTTTAGGCGACGCCGTGGCGGAACACCACAGTAACGCCCGAAGGGTTGGTCTGTCAGCGCCCATGGCCGCGTTGTGCCCCTTGCTAAGGACTAAGGCCATTAGCTGCGAGGCACGCCTTGCCCTGAACGCTGACAGACCAACTGTATCCGCCAATATAACCTGGTTGGAGTACTCGTAGAGTGGGCGCTGCCCACCCTACATAACTTGCTAATTCGCCTCAGCGAACCACCTGCCCCGGCAGGCGCAGCATCAGTTCTGACTTTGGGGATTTCCTTCTGAACCGACCACACGGGTGGTCTGCACCCCGCGGGGACTGGCAGAGGCCTCGAACTGCACCGGCTGCCCCTCCTTCAGCGTTTTGAAACCATCACCGTCGATGGTGGAATAATGCACGAATACGTCATCTCCCCCTTCCTCCGGCACGATAAAACCATAACCCTTGGCATTGTTAAACCACTTCACAGTTCCTGATTGCATGCGCTTATACCTCTTCCTTAAAGACCGAACCCCCAAACCGGATACAGCACTGCTGGGGAGACGACACGGCCGGATTAAAACACCGGAAACACCCGGCAATTCCACTAAACCGATAACGCTGCCGCCTATCATCACAAAATAGCAACAGCCATTGATCTGAACTCTAGTCAAACAACCCCGAGTTTGGAACCCGCGAATAGTCTGGATAGCGCTGCGGAAAAACCCCAAGAGATTACTACGTTACTCCCCGACCAGCTGCCACTTATGTCGCACGGGTTTGCAACCAGCGAATGGTTTTCAGTAGAAGTAGTGCAGGCAATGCACCATGCAGGCACAGATCAAAGATATCCACTGGCCGCTGCAGCGTGCCCGAAAACAGCATGTGCAGCTTTTCCAGCAGATGCGGCTGCGGCGTAAATGGCGCCAGACCGAGCAGAAAGGCGCCAGCGGCAACAGGAAAAAAGGGAATTCTGTCCAGCCACTTCATAATGCGTTTAAAACCTCTTGGCTACCACCGAACCCGACGGCTACACCACCGACATAGACATGTCAATGAAGCAAAACCCCGAGTTCACGGTATAATTGTTGGTTTCCCGCACGGCCGCTGGCCCGGGGCGAGAGATTCGACACACAGCATAGCGACTGCGGACAGGCGGAACAAAGCCTGCCATCCCATGGCTGAAAATCCAAAGTAGCAAGTACAAAAGGCGTTTACCGTAGATGAGCAGCAACGCAAGCGACAAGGCCCTTCGTTCCAGAGTCAAACTCCTCGGCACCCTGCTGGGCAACGTATTGAAAGAACAGGAAGGCGGCGAGCTCCTCGCCGCGGTGGAATCCCTGCGCAAGGGCTTCATCAGTCTGCGCAAGCAGGACAATCCCGCCCGGCGTCGGCGACTGAAGCGGCTGATAGAGACGCTCCCGCCGCAGACCCTGGTGCATGTGGTGCGCGCCTTCAATGTCTACTTCAGCTTGGTCAACATTGCCGAGGAATCCTATTTCCACCAGCAGCGCCGCAAGCAGGTTCACCGCGGTGGCCAACTGTGGGCCGGTTCCTTCGACGCAACACTGCGTGAACTGCGCGAAAAGAAAATTACCCCCGAGCAGCTACAGTCCCTGCTCAATCAGCTGGCCTATATTCCCGTCATCACCGCACACCCCACCGAGGCCAAGCGCCGCACCATCATGGATGGTCTGCGCCGCATCTTCGTCACCAACCAGAAGCTTAACGACACGCGGCTCAACAAGGCCGAGCGTGATGAAATCGTTGAAGAGCTGGAAAGCCAGATCCAAATCCTCTGGAAGACCGACGAGGTGCGCAGCATCCGCCCGCGGGTAGAGGACGAGATCGCCTACGGTCTGGCCTATTTCAACGAGTGCCTGTTCGAGGCCGTGCCGCAGACCTACCGCTATTTCGAACGCTCCATGGCGCGCGTCTGTGGCGGGGAAGCGGTCACAGTCCCCAGCTTCCTGCGCTTCGGTTCCTGGATCGGCGGCGACCGCGACGGCAACCCCAATGTAAAGCCCGAAACCACCGTCATGGCCCTGCGCTTGCAGTCACACGCAGTGCTGCTGGAATATCTGCAACGCATCCCGCACCTGATCGAACTGCTCACCCATTCGGACAAGCTCTGCAACCCCAGCGCAGCGCTAATGGAAAACCTGCAAGGCGGCAACGCGACCTATGCCGAATTCGCCTTCCGCGACAAACCTGCCCGCTACGCCCATGAACCCTATCGACGCAAGCTGAGCATCATGCGCTACCGTCTGGAGCGCAACCTGGTGCACATCAAGGACCAGCTGCTGGACCGTGAGGCACGCAGCGAAACCCATGTTGAGCACCGCTACGACTCCGAGCTGGATTTCCTCGCCGATCTGAAACTCATCTATCAATCACTGCTCGGCCACGACGACGCGCGTATCGCCAACGGCAAGCTGAAAGACCTGATCCGCCTGGTGGAGACCTTCGGCTTCTACTGTCTGCAACTGGACGTGCGTCAGGAATCCACTCGCCACAGCGAGGCCGTCGCCGAACTGTTCAGGCAGCGCGGCGAAGACTACAAGGCGCTGGACGAAGACGGCCGCATGGCCCTGCTGGAACGGGCCATCCGCGACCCCGCCGGGCTCGATCCGCGCGATAACAGCCTCAGCGAGCCGACCCGGGAAACCCTCGACGTGTTCGGCGTCATGACCTCCATGCGTAACGAAATCAGCGAAAACGCCTTCGGCAGCTACGTCATCTCCATGACCCACGAGGCCAGCCACGTGATGGAGGTGATGCTGCTGGCGCGCCTGAACGGCCTGGCCCACATCGACGGCGAGCGCATCGAGTCACACATCTCCATCTCGCCGCTGTTCGAGACCATCGAGGATCTGGAACACATCGAGCCGGTGATGGAATGCCTGCTGAAAAACGAGACCTACAGCGCCCTGCTGGCCGCCAACGGCAACCTGCAGGAAATCATGCTGGGTTACTCCGACTCCTGCAAAGACGGCGGCATCCTCGCCTCCGGCTGGAACCTGTACGAGGCGCAGAAGCGCGTCACCCGGCTGACCAACGCCCACGGCGTGCAGTGCCGCCTGTTCCATGGTCGCGGCGGCACTATCGGCCGCGGCGGCGGCCCCACCCACGAGGCCATCCTGGCCCAGCCCGAGGGCACCGTACACGGACAGATCAAGTTCACCGAACAGGGCGAGGTGCTGTCATCCAAGTACAGCAATCAGGAAACCGCTGTCTACGAACTGACTATGGGTATCACCGGCCTGATCAAGGCCAGCTGCGGCCTGGTACAACCCACCGACCCGGTGCGCCGCGACTATCTGGCGGTGATGGACGAACTGGCCAAGAGTGGCGAACAGGCCTACCGCCAGCTCACCGACGAGACCCCCGGCTTCCTCGACTATTTCTACGAGGCCACCCCGGTGACCGAGATCGGCCTGCTCAACATCGGCTCCCGGCCCTCGCATCGCAAAAAAGGCGACCGCGCCAAGACCTCCGTGCGCGCCATCGCCTGGGTATTCGGCTGGGCGCAGTCGCGCCACACCCTGCCGGCCTGGTACGGCATCGGCACCGCCCTGGAGCTGTGGCGCGGCAACGACCCGGTGCGCCTGGCCCAGCTGCAAAAAATGTACCAAGACTGGCCGTTCTTCCGCGCCCTGCTGAGCAACACGCAGATGGCCCTGTACAAGGCCGAGCCGGACATTGCACGAGAATACGCCGGTCTGTGTCAGGACAAGGACACCGGCGAACGTATCTATT
>JAJRWE010000032.1 GCA_024276955.1 Gammaproteobacteria bacterium | reverse complement strand
TTCCTTCAGACCGCCCCTCGCGGGTTGGCCCTTGCCATTCGCTAGTAGTTATCGTCTACTAACAACACGGTGTTCGACGGTGATCTTCCTACAGAGGACTTTCACCTCATTAGTTCATGCCCATGCTGGGCGTACACAATTAGCTCCAGCGGACAATTTACCGCGTGACTTGGTTTGCGTATTCGCTACCGCTCAATTTTACGCAAACCAAACCCCACGGTAAATTGCCGCTGAGCAAGACGTTATGTGAGTAAAAAAAAGTTCTTTAATGGGATAAAAATAAATGTTATTAGCGGATCGTGAAAAACTTTGGCCAAAGCTGAATGACTTGGGAGAAGAAGCAGTAAGGAATAAATTTGCGAGCAACGAGTTCGAAAGTTTTGAGGAGGATGAGGTTCAGGAATGGTTGCATCGCCAAGATATGATTAATGCCGTAAATGAATCAAAAGAGGCGTCACGAATTTCTAGGAGTGCTAAAAATGCTTCATGGGCGGCGGTATTAATCGCGCTCATCAGTATTATTTTTAGTATGTATACATTATTTTGGAGCAAGCAATAATTTCAAGGGACAATAATAAATAATAGTAAATAATAGGGGACAATAGGGGACAGACCACGATTAAAATGGTCTGCTACGTAATCCACTAGCCCAGCATATGGGGACAATAGGGGAGTGCGGCCGAGCCAGGTCGATTATTCCAGCGGGTGAGCGTAATAGGGGACAGACCACGATTAAAATGGTATGCTGCGCTAATCCAGTACAAGTAGGGTGGGAGGAAATCAATGCCATGCAGAGCGCGAATCTGATCAACCAGTAGATGATGAAATAAGGGCAGCCACCAACTGAAATTACATGCTTGGTAAAAAAAGATATCAGGAGCAGATAGCGCAAGCATTAGAGCGCAGAGTGACGCGAGGGAAGGCTGGCCGGCCAAAGAGGGGTTGATGTGTCAATAAACGTGGTCTGTCCCCTATTGCCCCAGCGACCTTGTTTATGCTCATTGCTCAAATACGGGTGGCCGATCGGCCCGGCAGAATCGAACCACGAGCGGTCAAACGCAGGCCCAAGCCTTATCCGCGACTGGATAGACCTCGACAGCAGGCACGGATGGAAATTGAGGAGTACGGACATGCGAAGAAGTTACGGGCTTAACTTAGTGCCATTCATTTTAAGTCTGTTATGCTTTCTTCTTCCGTCTAACCCTAGAACCAGCAAGCCCTGCTAAACCTGTTCCGAAAAGAAACATTGTGGCAGGCTCTGGAACAGGGGTAGGGTCATAAGTAATAAATAAATCGTCAATTCCAAAACCAGTGCCAGAGCCTACTTGCCCTTCTAGAATTACCTTAGTAATATCCGCATTGACCGAAGTGACAAGCCAGTCTATGTCTAGACCGGAACCCCCTTGAACTCCGGTTAAATTCATTCCGCCAACAACATTGTTATTCAAATTGAATAATAGGGGACAGACCACGATTAAAATGGTCTGCTACGTAATCCACTAGCCCAGCATATGTAAGGTGGAAGGAAGCCAATGCCACGCAAAGAAAGGGTCATAGGACAATAGGGGAGTGCGGCCGAGCCAGGTCGATTATTCCAGCGGGTGTAAATCCCGTCCCGGCAAGGCCGGTCAGCCACCGGGTAGCTATCGTCGGGCAGGCGGGAGTAATCCCAAATGTTAAGCACGACGTGCGCAAGGCAGCAGGCCGTAAGCGTAAGCTGAAGTGATTTAGCCTCGAAAGTTTCCACACAAGCAGGGCGACAGGGTGCCCCTCCTGGAAGCCCTCATTCTATGATGTCGAATGACAAGTATCATAGAGCTGCTTCGGGTAAGCAGGTTAAAGGTGCTTTGGCAGTCACTTTTGTTCCGTCGAGACTGGATAAAACGCTGTTGGGCATGAACTGAATTGGCGGTATGACGCATGGCGACCGGTCCCTGATGCTAGGTGGATTGTTTGGCGATTAGAAGCCTAACCTTACACCGGTCATTTCTGTAATATTTTCAATGGGTTGAGCTTAAGTGAGTGCCATTCGAGGAAGTTGCCTCGGTCTACTAGACCAGACATTTATCCGCCATGCTGAACTGCGCACGGCGGATAAATGCTTCTATGTTAGATGCCCGAGATAATTAGATCGATAGCGTCAATGAATTCGGATCTATGATTTGAAATATTTATAACTTCGGCGCCTAATAATGTTCTTTCTATTCCGGCAATTTGTTGGGTGATGGCTGCATACTTATTTCCATCAATTTCTACAATTGGGCAAAGTTTTGTTATAACCTGATGTTTAACTATTGAGTATTTGCCAAGAGGGATAACGATTGTTGTACGGATTTGATCTAAAAGATCAGATTGGATGTCGAGCAAATAAGGAAAGGTTTTTTTAGTTTTAGAATTATTATTTTTATAAACAGTAAATTGGCTCATTAGAAACTCCTAATGCCGTCACTAAAAACGCCTTCATTCTCAACAAAATCGTTATATGCTTGAATAGCTTTTATGTTTTCTTGAAGCCACTGCTCTCGTTGCTTAATTTTTAGTTGCTTGGCAAGCGCATTTTCAAGTGTGGCTGAAAGATTAATATTCATTTCACGTGCCTTTAAAAGCAAGTCACTGTTTATAGAGAGATTTGTTGGTTTTTTAGGAGCCTGAATGTCGAAAACTTTCATAATTAGAATTCCCATAAAGCGTGATGCGCATATTGTATGCGCATGTTAAACAAAGGTCAATAATGGGCATTTAACAAACTCATCCAGAGGACTTTCAAAAAGTTACAAATCAAAGGGGTGTGCGGCCGAGCAAGGTCGATAATTCCAGCGGGTGGGAATCCCACTCCAGTAAGGCAGGTCTGCCACCGGCAAATAAGGGGGCGCAATACTTAATTATGTTCTCGTTCAGCCATGGTTGGATTAGGAAGATTGATATTGAAATAAGGGTAGCGTAGAGGAATGGTAACCAGTCCTCTACGCTACCCTGGAAGCTGCCAGGGTCAGTCTGAATTTCCTGAATCCGCAACGAGGCCGACACGGCAAGGCGTATTTGGTTGGGCGCAATATCTGAAGGTATTGCACCGAATGCTTGAATTCAGTCTGGGATAAAATCTGTCGTGGCTAATACCCAAAGGGCACGATAAGCCGCTTCTGCATGGGTATTGTCTAACGGGGCATCGCGGGCATGGCCCGCTCCTACGGATTTTTTCTGTGGTGTTGGGTGGAATAGCCCGGATATTGCACAGCAGTATCCGGGCTGTTTGTTAATCTGTGCGGCTGGTCACTTCCAGCAAATGATAACCAAACTGGGTTTTGACCGGGCCTTGTACTGTGTTTACATCGGCGCTGAAAACCACTTGATCAAATTCAGGCACCATCTGGCCCGGGCCAAAGGAACCGAGGTCGCCACCCTGTGCAGCCGAGGGGCAACTGGAATGCTGCTTGGCCACATCGCCAAAATCGGCGCCGGTTTCGATTTCGGTTTTCAGTTGTTGACATTGTTCTTCGCTGGATACGAGAATGTGTCGTGCTGTTGCTTTTGCCATGGTGTCTCCAATCGTTTCAAGTTTTTTAAAAATGCCCGGCACAAGACAAGCGCGCCAGGCAGGCCGCAGACAGTATATCAGAGTCAGGATTGAGCTATCCTGACTCTGCCGTCGGTATTTTGTCTAATGTGGTTGGGTAGCCATGACAGCCAGACATATCCGGGATTCGAGAAGAAGCCATGAAACAAATCCTTGTTTATTCTGACTCCTTAACCTGGGGGATAATTCCTTTGACCAGGAAACGCTTGGATTTTGATGATCGCTGGCCGGGCGTCATGGAAAATTCATTGAACAAAGAGGCGAGATCAGTAAGGGTTATTGAAAATTGCCTGAATGGGCGTCGCACGGTTTGGGGTGATCCGTTTAAGTCTGGTCGTAATGGTTTAGAAGGTATAGAGCAAGTTATTGAAATGCATTCACCCTTGGAGTTGGTGATTTTGATGTTGGGCACAAATGATTTTCAATCAATGCATCCACACAATGCATGGCATGCATCACAAGGAATAAGATCCCTTATAACTGCAATCAGAAAAGCGCCCATTGAGCCCGATATGCCTTGTCCAAAAATATTGCTCGTTGCACCGCCGCCAATTAAAGAGCCAAAGGGACCAATCGCCGAAAAGTTTCTGGGTGGTGAGAAAAAATGCCTAGGGTTGGCCGGGGAGTACGAGTTTGCCGCTAAAGAGAATGATTGCTTTTTCCTTGATGCGGCGAAGATTACCCCTTCAAGCCCGGTTGATGGTATTCATTTGGATAAAGGGCAGCATTACATCTTTGGCATGGCAATGGCCGCCAAGGTGAAAGACATTGCGTTGTGAATACCTCCCCGTTAACGGGCCATGCGGAAGTGATGCTAAACGGTGTAACATGAAAAAGTTTTTCACACCGGACATAAAAAACCGGCCATCCCTGGCCGGTTTCTACTGCAGCTGAATATCACGCAAATTTAGAACACGTACTGCATCTGCAAATACAGTTCATCTTCGTCTTTGTTGCTGACGCCTTTCAGGTTTTCGCCCATGCGATAGGTGAGCTGTGTCTTGATGTCGTGCTTGTGGAAGAAGTAGTTGGCGCCCAATTCAGTGCGATTCCAAGACCCTTGATAGTTGTCGGCGTCCTGGGCGCTGATGCCGGCAACCAGTTCCAGTTTGCTGCCGATAACCATATAGCCACCTTTGACAGCCCAGTTGCTCAGGGTGGTGCTGCCGTTTTTGTAGATGCCGCCGGTAAAGGCGGAATCAACGGTGTCGGCATTGAAGCTGTTGTACTGTGCGTCGATGGAGAAACCGGCGATACGATAGGCGCCGGAAACCTCGAAGCCGGTCACGGCATCCACATCGGGTTTACTGCGTGTGGGGTCGTTGTTGTCGCCGTCATTGGACCAGTTGAAGGCGGCAATGCCGATGCTGGCCTTCTGCTTGCCGGAGAAGTCTCCCTGCGAGAACTTCAGTACGCCGAAGGGGTGGAAGTCGACGCGCCCGCCGACGATCCAGCCTTCGTTGAAGTCGTCGTTGCGGTTGGCCGGGGTGTCGAAGTCCAGCTTGTTGGCATCGGGGTCGATGGTGGACGAGGCGATGGCGGCACCCCAGGTGATGCGCTTGTTGCCGGTGTGGCCGCTGAGATGCACGCCGAGATTGCGATCAGGGGTGCCGTAGTTGTGGTCACCGATGAAGGTGCGTTCCACCATCTGCTGTTTCTTCGAGGAGGTGAGGGCTTCACGTGAGAATGGGAATTTCTTGTTGCCGATCGTGATTTTTAGACTGTCGATGCCTTTGTACTGCAGGTAGGCGTCCTTGAGTGACAATTCGTTTCCGCCATTGGCCTTGCCCATGTCCCACTGAATTTTGCCCTTCCAGCCTTTGTGCAGACTGCCTTCGATGTAGGGGCGCAGGCGGCGGAAGCGGACTTCGTCGGTGCTTTCTGCACCGTCAGGGCTGACCTGATAGTACTGCAGCTGAATCCGGCCACCGATCTTGAGAGATTTTTCGCCGTCCTTATAGGTGATGCCCCCGGCATGGGCGGTGGAAAAGGCGGTGCTGCCAACGAGTGCGGCCGCTATGGCCAGCGCGATCTTGGGTTTTTGCATGGATAGTGACTCCCTATGGTTTTATGTGTCGGTGCTGACGCTGATGCACAGCGAGGGAGCATTCTGCGCGGGAAATGTGAAGCGGATATGACGGGAGAATGACGGTTTTGTGACAGTGCGGTAGGGCGTAAGTGGCGTTTTCAGTGGCGCCGTTACTGGGCGTTACGGTTGGCTGAGGAGGGTGTGATAAAGTCAGCTATCGGTTCATTGCGACACCTTGAATCGCTGAGGGTTTATGCCTCGCCGATCGTTTGCTTAAAGCGCATGCTTTTTCCGCTGCGACGTAATTTTGTTAATCCCCCCAGCGGGGTGGTTTTTTTATCTGTAGAAGGGCACTCCATCGTGGATATCGTAACGCAGGGCTTGCTCGGGGGTGCTATGGCGTTGGCCGGCGCGCGGCGAAAAGAGGTAAAGATCGCCGTGCTGATCGGTTTTGCCTCCGGCCTGCTGGCCGATGCCGATGCCTTTATCCGCTCGCCCAGCGATCCGCTGTTGACCATCGAGTTTCACCGCCACTTTTCCCATTCCCTGTTGTTTATCCCCGTCGGTGCACTGATTGCCGCGCTGATCCTGTGGCCTTTCCTGCGCCGGCGTATTGCCCCCGGGCGGCTCTATCTGTATGCCTTTCTGGGTTATGCGACCAGCGGCCTGCTGGACGCCTGCACCAGTTATGGCACCCTCCTGCTCTGGCCCTTCAGTGATGAGCGCATTGCCTGGAATCTCATTTCCATCGTCGATCCGGTCTTTTCCCTGACGCTGCTTGCCGCCATCGTGTACGGAGTCCGCAAGGCCCGGCCGCAGGCCGCCTGGCTAGGGCTGGCGCTGGCGGGGCTCTATCTCGGCGTGGCGGTGGTTCAGCACCAGCGGGCAGAGGTGGTGGCGCAGGCGCTGATCCAGCAGCGTGGCCACACGGCGGTGCGGCATGTGGTGAAGCCGACCATGGCGAACCTGCTGTTGTGGCGTTCCGTGTACGAAAGCGGCGGGCGCTTCTATGTCGATGCGGTGCGCGTTGGGCTGTTTTCCGAGCCGCGCGTCTATGCCGGGGAGCAGGTGGTGAAATTCGATGCCGCGCAGCATCTGCCGCAGTTGCAGCCGGGTTCGGCGCTGGCGCAGGATATCACCCGTTTTGCGCATTTCTCCGATGGCTTTGTGGCCCTGGATCCGACACGCCCGGCGGTGTTGATCGATGTGCGCTATTCGATGCTGCCCACCAGCCTGTCGCCGTTGTGGGGCATCGAGATGACCCTTGATAATCAGAATCGGCATTCACTGTTTGTCAATTACCGGGATTTCTCGCCCGATGACCGCAGTCGTTTTATCGCCATGCTGGCGGGGCGTGCATTGCCCTGAATTCAGGGGTGTCTCTGCAAAGGAGATGGGGATCGATCCAGGCGCACGTCGTAATCTTCGCAAATGAGTGTGAGTTCATGCGGCGCCTCCGCATCATTCGCCGAGGCAAAGACTTTCGCCAGAGCCTCATCGGTAAATGTGTACCTTGCAGATCTCGCCGAGGTCATGTCGATTCGCTTCAGACTCAGGGCGACTCGAAAGTTACGCAGCAGTTCTTCGATGTCCTCTCGCGGAGGGCAGTCTCCCCTGGCATTTACATATTCCAGCATGCCAATTCTGAGGCCCGTTGCCTTGGTCAACAGTTTTGAGGACAGGGCATTTTTGTAGGCATTTCGCGTCACCAGGATTTGGTCCAGTGATTGTTGCGCCTCCTGGGTGCGTGTAAAACTGTCGACATTTTCGGCCAGAATTTGGCGATAAAGATTCTCTGTTTTTCGCAGTTGCTCAAAAAAATCGCCAGGATTATTGCCGAGGCGACCAGTGGCCACCAGCCGCTGTTGCGCCTCGAATACGGTCAGGCCGTAGCGTAGTTCGTCTCGGGTCAGACGGCCCAGGCGTGTGTCCCCCGGCCCACTGGCAGCGGCCACTTGCTCAAACAGGATTCTGGCCTTTTTGTACTGATACTGGCGCTTGAGGCGCTGGGCCTGGTCGTAGGCAGCGCGCAGGTTTGGGTCATCGGTAGTCTGAGCGGGCGGTTCTTCTTTTGGCTCAGGATCGGGTTCCGGCGCCTGGACCCGTTCAAGGGGTGGTTCCACTAACAGCGCTTCGGTCTTGTCATTGAGACGCTGTGCGGCGGTCTTGCCGATGTGTTCGAATGCTCTGTAAATAGCCTGGTGATCCAGACCGCGTACAGAGATGGATGCCGTGGAGACATAGGTTGGTTTGTCGGGCAGATTCAGTTCGATGGTCAGCTTGGCCGTCTCCGCTGGCCCGATCAGCGATATTTCCAGTCGCATCAGACCGGTTCGTTTACTCGCCGGTGAGTCATCATGAACCAGACGGAAAAGCCCGCCCCTGGAGATTTCGGCCAGTGCAGTATCGGTGGCTGCGGACTTCATGTCCTCAACGGGAAGTGGATACCAGTTCCCCTGCCGGATGGAAATGTCGGTGTGAACCGCAAAGGGTTTTCCCATGGCCGGCAGCGCGATTATCAGCAGGGCTGTGAGGCAGGTAAGATGTCTGGTAAATTTCATGGGGCATTACGTTTCCGTAGGATGAGCACAATATGTCGGTTCGGCCGGCCTGTGGCTTGACCATTTTAGTCTGGCGAGCTACAAATCAGGACCCGGTTGATCCAACCTGCGCATTAAGCGTGTAAAGTACAATATTATGAATAACCAAATAAAGAGGACGTGATACATGACCAAAGGGAAACTTGGCACAGCCATCATTGGCCTGTCGGTATTGCTGATGACACCGTATACCTACGCCGATACCACCATCACAATAAAAGATGACGCCGATGGATCTCAAACACTGATACAGATCAAGGGTGGCATGGTACGCATGCAGGAACCGGGCGACTCCGGCTATTCGCTTTATGACAAGTCCCGGGATATCGTCATTCACGTGGACACTGAGAATCGCTCCTATGTGGAAATGGACAAGGATGCGATCAAAAAGCAGTCTGCAGCACTGTCTAAAATGATGGCGGCGCAAATGGAGCAGATGCGCGCCCAAATGCAAAACATGCCGCCTTAGCAGCGCGCCATGATGGAAGCACAGATGGGCGGCATGATGGGCAAGTCACTGGCTGATGCGAAGTCGGAAGAGAAGCTGCGGACTGAGAAGCGTCGCAGCAAGCGTGTCAGCGGTATCAACTGTCGAATCTATGAGCTGTTGGATGGCCAGCGCAAGGTGGCCGAAATTTGTATGGCGACGGCCGGAGATGCCGGTATTTCTGCGGGTGATTATGCGGCCCTGATGGCCATGATGGATTTCATGCGCCACATGGCCCGGGGCATGCCGATGATGGGGGAGTCGAGTGATCCCCTGATGGCGACTGATCTCAAAGGGGTGCCGATGGAAATGAAGGGCTCTGAGGACGAGGACGATTTTACACTTACATCCCTGTTACGAGGCAAACTGGATGCCGGCCTGTTCGAAGTCGACAAGACCTTCCGCAAGCAGGATGCCGTGAAACAGATGATGGGCGAGATGATGGAAGAGTAGAAGAGACGCTGTTTCACGATCACGAATTCCACGCCCTGCGGCTAAAGAGGTATGATTTCACTAGTGGTCGAGGGCGCAGCGATGCACCGACGGCGTGGATGAATTGTGAAGCGGGAGTGCGTGTTGAATATCAAGTGCTTTGATGTGCGGTGTTTGTTTGTGCTGGGGCTGTTGGTTCTGCTGACTTCGCCGGCACAGGCCGGTGTGGCGACAGACCGCCTGAACGCCTTTTTTGCTGCCAAGGATGGGCTGAGGGCGACCTTTGTACAGACGGTGCAGGCCCCGGCCTTTGATCAGCCGGAGGTCTCACGCGGCACCCTGCTGTTGTTGCGGCCGAACCGCTTTCGCTGGGACTATCAGGAGCCCTACAAACAGCAGATCGTCGCCGATGGCCAACGCCTGTGGCTGTATGATGAAGAGCTGGAGCAGGTGGTGGTAAAGCCGTTGGATGCGGCCCTTGGCGACACGCCGGCCATGTTACTCAGTGGTAGTGGCTCCGTCGAAGACCGCTTTACGCTGGAGGAGTTGCCTGACCGCGGCGACGGTCTGGCCTGGGTGCAGCTGACACCGAAGCAGGAAGACACCGGATTCGAGGCGGTACGGTTGGGTTTCAACGCCCACGACCTGCGCCGCATGGAGCTGGTGGACGGCTTCGGGCAAGTGACGCGGATGCAGTTTTCCGATGTGACCCGCGACGCGAAGATCTCCCCGGCGGCGTTTCGCTTCGTGCCGCCGCCGGGGGTGGACGTGATTGGCGATCCCGGTGATACCGGTTCGGGTGATGACGCAGGGTCATGAGTGATACGGCGGATCTGTTCGGCGGCGGGCCGGTGCTGGCGGCGACCACGGCGGATGTGCCGGAATCCCTTGCCGGACGTCCGCTGGCCGATCGCATGCGGCCACGTTCGCCGAAGGAATACTGCGGTCAGTCGCACCTGCTGGGGGAGGGCAAGCCGCTACGTCTCGCCATCGAGGCCGACCGCCTGCACTCGATGATCTTCTGGGGTCCGCCGGGCACCGGAAAGACTACCCTGGCGCGCATGATCGCCAACCGCGCCGAGGCCGAATTCATCAGTATTTCCGCCGTGCTGTCGGGGGTAAAGGACATCCGCGCCGCCATCGATCATGCCCAGCGCCTGCGCCGTGAACAGGGTCGCGCCACGGTGCTGTTCGTCGACGAGGTGCATCGTTTCAACAAGTCCCAGCAGGATGCCTTCCTGCCTTTTGTCGAGGACGGCACGGTCACCTTTATCGGCGCGACTACCGAGAATCCTTCCTTTGAACTCAACAATGCGCTGTTGTCGCGGGCGCGGGTGTATGTACTCAAGTCCTTGGATCGTGAGGCCATCCGTGCCGTGATCGATGCCGCGCTCGGCGACGAGGAGCGTGGCCTGGGCGCGCGTGTGCTGGACTTCCCCGAGTCCCTGCGTGAGCTGCTGGTGGAGGTCGCCGACGGCGATGCGCGCCGCGCTCTGAATCTGCTGGAGATCGCCGCCGACCTGGCCGAGCCGGACGGGGACGGCCGCGAACGCATCAGTGAGGCCCTGCTTAATGAGGTGCTGGCCGGTGGTGTGCGCCGCTTCGACAAGGGCGGCGAGGCCTTTTACGACCAGATTTCTGCCATGCACAAGTCGGTGCGAGGCTCCAGTCCGGATGCCGCCCTGTACTGGATGGCGCGCATGATCGACGGTGGCGTCGACCCACTTTACGTCGCCCGCCGTGTGGTGCGCATGGCCTCCGAGGACATCGGCAATGCCGACCCGCGTGGCCTGCAGCTGGCCCTCAATGCCTGGGACGTGCAGGAGCGCCTCGGCAGCCCCGAGGGTGAGCTGGCCATCGCCCAGGCCATTGTCTACCTGGCCAGTGCGCCAAAGAGCAACGCCGTGTACATGGGCTGGAAGGCGGCGCTGGCAGAGGCCAAGGGTTCCGGTTCGCTGGAGGTACCCCTGCACCTGCGCAACGCGCCGACCCAATTAATGAAGGAACTGGACTACGGCCGCGCCTATCGCTACGCCCACGACGAGCCCGAGGGCTATGCGGCGGGGGAGAATTACTTCCCGGATGAACTGGGTGAGCGGGTATACTATTGCCCCGTCGAGCGTGGCCTGGAGCTTCGCATCGGCGAGCGTCTGGCGCACCTGCGCGCGCTGGACAAGGCACAGCGGAACGAAAAATGAATGCCCTGCAAATCGAGAGTAAATCCTGATGCAGGTGTTGGCCATCGCCGCCGGCGGCGCGTTGGGCGCGGTATTGCGATTCTGGATGTCCAACGGCGTGTACGCCCTGCTGGGGCGCGGTTTTCCTTACGGCACCCTGGCCGTCAATGTGCTGGGCTCGCTGTTGATGGGATTCCTGTTCGTGCTGCTGATCGACAAGCTCAGCCTCGGTCCGAATTGGCGCGCGGCATTGTTGATCGGCCTGCTCGGCGCATTCACGACTTTCTCGGCTTTCTCCATGGAGACATTGAATCTGATTGAAGAGGGTGAAACCATGAAGGCCCTGCTGAATACGGTACTGAGTGTGGTGTTGTGTGTCGGTGCGGCCTGGGCGGGTGTGCTGGCGGGGCGGTCGATTTGATCGGCAGGATGGCACCGCGATGAAAAATGACTGTGGGAGCGGCTTCAGCCGCGATAGCTGTGATAAACAATGCTTCGCGGCTGAAGCCGCTCCCACAGACTCTGGTTTGGGCGAGCGGAAAAGCGAAAAATGAAAACCATCGAAGTGACCCTGGTTCGCGTCTACCTGACCGAGGAAAAGGCGCACCTGTCGAGGCTGCTCAAGCGCCTCAACGACGAACACCGGGTACGCGGCGTGACGGTGTTTCGCGGCATCGCCGGCTTTGGCCAGACGGGCGCCCTGCATTCCTCGTCGCTGCTGGATGTGTCACTGGATCTGCCGGTGGTGATCGAGTTTTTTGACGAGGCCGAAAAGGCCGCCGTCCTGATCGAGGAGCTTTACACCGTAGTCGGTCCCGGGCACATTGTCAGCTGGCCGGCGCAGCTGACCATCGAACCATGAACAACTTTTTTATTCGCCACAGAGGCACAGAGAACTCAGAGAAGGTTTTTTGAATCAAAGACTCTGTGTTCTCCGTGCCTCTGTGGCAAAAAATACAACAAAAGACAAACGACATGCTTGATCCAAAACTGATTCGTAACGACCTTGAAGGCACGGCGGAAAAACTCGAACGCCGTGGCTTCAAGTTAGACACCGAAAAGCTCGCTGCACTGGAGGCCGAACGCAAGAAACTGCAAGTAGCGACCCAGGATCTGCAGAGCCTGCGCAACAACAGCGCCAAGTCCATCGGCCGCGCCAAGGCCAGCGGTGAAGATGTGGCGCCGTTGCTGGCGGCGGTGGCGGATCTCGGCGACAAACTGAAGGATGCCGAGGTGCGCCTGGCGGAAATTCAGCAGCAGCTCGATGAAATGCTCATGGGGGTGCCGAATATGCCCCATGCCAGCACGCCGTTGGGCATCGATGAAAACGACAACCAGGAGGTGCGCCGCTGGGGCGAGCCCACCGAGCTGGGCTTCGAGCCCCGCGACCACGTCGATCTGGGCGCGGGACTGGGGCAGATGGATTTCGAAACGGCGGTAAAAATTGCCGGCAGCCGCTTCACGCTGCTCAGTGGGCCACTGGCGCGCATGCATCGCGCGCTGACCCAGTTCATGCTGAATATGCATGCCGATGAGCATGGCTACCGCGAAACTTACGTGCCCTACCTGGTCAACAGCGACAGCCTGCGCGCCACTGGCCAGTTGCCCAAGTTCGGCGCAGAGCTGTTCCGCATGGGCGACGATGGCGGTTACTACCTGATCCCCACCGCCGAGGTGCCGGTGACCAATATCGTGCGCGATGAGATCATCGAGGCCGACAAGATGCCGCTGAAATTTGTCGCCCATACGCCCTGCTTCCGCAGCGAGGCGGGCTCTTACGGCAAGGATACCCGCGGCATGATTCGCCAGCACCAGTTCGAGAAGGTGGAGATGGTGCAGGTGGTGCGACCGGCGGATTCCTATAATGCGTTAGAAGAGCTGACCCGCCATGCCGAGCGTATCCTGCGCGAACTGGTGTTGCCCTATCGGGTGGTCGCCCTGTGCACCGGTGATCTTGGTTTTTCCGCCGCCAAGACCTATGACCTTGAGGTGTGGTTGCCGGGCCAGAAGAAGTACCGTGAAATTTCCTCCTGCTCCAATTTTGAAGGTTTTCAGGCGCGCCGCATGAAGGCCCGCTGGCGTGATCCGGAGACGGCTAAGCCGCAGCTGGTGCACACCGTCAATGGCTCGGGTCTGGCGGTGGGCCGCACCCTGGTGGCGGTGATGGAGAATTACCAGAATGCCGATGGCAGTATTACCGTGCCGGAGGCGTTGCATCCCTATATGGGTGGCCTCGAGACCATTCGATAGGTAAAGATCAACCCGTAGGAGCGATCCCTCAGGCCATGATAACAATGGCGAAATAAACCATCGCGGCCTGAGGGGCCGCTCCTACGGGTTTAATATGGGCGGCTGGAGCAAGGTTTCCGTAATGCAATATTTCCCGATGTTTTTCGATATCAGCGACAGACCATGCCTCGTCGTCGGTGGCGGTGATGTCGCCGCGCGCAAGGTGACGCTATTGCTTCGTGCCGCTGCACGGGTCACGGTCGTGTCGCCTGACTTGGGCGAGAGTTTGACTGCACGCTATGCCAATCTTGAGGTCAGCCACCTGTCACGTGAGTTCGACGAAGGGGATCTGGATAACTGTATGTTGGTGATCGCCGCTACCAATGACGAGGCCGTGAACCGACGCATTTCCGAACTGTGCAAGGCGCGCAACCTACCCGTGAATGTGGTGGATCAGCCTGCACTGTGCAGCTTTATCGTGCCCTCGATGATCGATCGCTCCCCGGTGCAGGTGGCGGTGTCCACCGGCGGCGCAGCACCGGTATTGGCGCGCCTGCTGCGGGCACGGCTGGAGACCATGATCCCGGCCGCCTACGGGCGCCTGGCCGAACTGATGGACGAGTTCCGTGACCTGGTGAAGGCGCGCATCATGGACCCGGAGCAGCGCCGCCATTTCTGGGAAAATGTTGCCCAGGGTTCGATTGCCGAAATGGTCTTCGCCGGCAAGGAAGAAGCGGCGCGCGCCGCCATGCACAAGGCTGTGGACGAGGCGGCGGCCTTCGATCAACCCCGCGGCGAGGTCTATCTGGTGGGCGCCGGGCCGGGTGATCCCGACCTGCTGACCTTCCGCGCCCTGCGCCTGCTGCAGCAGGCGGACGTGATTGTCTACGACCGCCTGGTGTCGGAGGAGATCCTCGACATGGCGCGCCGCGATGCGGATCTGGTTTACGTGGGCAAGATGCGTGACCAGCACACGTTGCCCCAGGAAGACATCAATTTACTGTTGGCCCGCATTGCGACAAAGGGCAAGCGGGTGCTACGCCTGAAGGGTGGTGATCCTTTCATTTTTGGCCGCGGTGGCGAGGAGATCGAGACCCTGATGCAGGAGGGGGTCAGTTTCCAGATCGTGCCAGGTATTACCGCGGCGGCAGGCGCGGCGTCCTATGCGGGTATTCCGTTGACCCACCGTGACCATGCCCAGTCTGTGGTATTCGTTACCGGCCATCTCAAGGATGGCAGCATGAACCTGAACTGGAAGGCGCTGGCGCAGCCGCATCAGACGATTGTCGTCTACATGGGTTTGCTGGGGGTGAAGGAGCTGTGCGGCAAGTTGGTGGAGCACGGCCTGCCAGCGGATATGCCCGTGGCGCTGGTGCAGAAGGCCACCACCCGGCAACAGAAGGTAGTGATCGGCACCCTCGGCAGCCTGCCTTCGATCATCGAGACCACGGAGATCAAGCCGCCGACGCTGATTATCGTCGGCGATGTGGTGAGCCTGCACAAGAAGCTGTCCTGGTTTGGTGGCGCGGAAAGCGTGGGGGAATAGCGGCCCTTCAGGCCACGAATTCTCGTTACACTGCTCTGCGGTGTCACAAGTTGAACCGACAAGCCCGGCGAGGCCGCTGTGGGAGCGCCTTTCCAGGCGCGAGTCGAGTCACGGCTGGAAAGCCGTTCCTATGTTGCGGAAATGAAGATACAAAAAGCCGGTCAGTGACCGGCTTTTTTGTGGGTGTGGTTGTTGCGGCTTAGTCTGAAGTTCCTTTAAGAACCGTTCGCATGATCTATTCAACTCCCTGATATTTCAGGCATATTTGCCACTATTCGGGATATTTGTGACAAAAGTGTACCCATGTAATGTCAGCGATAAAGCGTGTAATAGTCGTTGCA
>JAJRWE010000242.1 GCA_024276955.1 Gammaproteobacteria bacterium | reverse complement strand
CTAACGGGTGAGCCTGCGCCGGTCACACTACCCCGCCTGCCCGTCGAATAATTGCAAAACCAAGGAGACAATCATGCAAACTCAGTCAAAACAGAAGCTGCTTCACGCTGCCCTCACCATCGCCGCCATGCTCGCTACGGCGACTGTGCAGGCAGCCGAAATCACCGTTGACCAGCACAACAAAGCCTTCGTCGTCGAGGGCAATAAAGTTGAGGCCATTACCATCAATGCCGGCGACACCCTTCGCTTCAGAAACGACGACCCCTTCTTTCACAATATATTCTCATTGTCAGACCTGAAAACCTTTGACCTGGGCTCATTCCCCAAGGGGCAGTCCAAGACAGTTACCTTTGACAAGGCCGGGATGGCGGAAGTGGAATGCGCCATCCACCCGGAGATGTATATAGAGGTTACGGTGAAATGAAAGGGAAGCTCTTCATGATCCTCATGCTGGCGCTGTGCCTTTTCAGCGCCAGCATGCTGAGCACCGCCTCACAGGCGGACAGCCGCAAGGCAGTGAAGAAAGAGCTTTCGAAACCGGTCATCCGCGGCGGCATCGTCTTCAAAAATTACTGCAAACTGTGCCACGGCGAACGCGCCGACGGCATTGCACGGGCAGCAAAACTCTATGGCGTCGCCAATCTGGCTATCAAGCCCGCGGATCAGAATTACTATTTCAAGATAATCCGTGGCGGCGGAACCTCGGTTGGAAAGTCGGAATTCATGCCCCCCTGGCAGCATGAACTCTCGGAAGAACAGATCAGGGATGTCGTTGCCTATCTGCAAATTGCCACTGACAGCAAGCGTCGTGGCGAGGTGGTCTTCAAAACCAACTGTATTCTCTGTCATGGCCTCAAGGCCGATGGCAAGGGTCGTGCCGCCAGACTGTATGATCCGCCGCCGGCCAACCTCACCAAGAGTGACAAAAATGATGATTACAAGCGCATGATCATCACCCTGGGTGGCGCTGCCATGGGCCGCTCCGAGTTCATGCCGGTCTGGGGCGAACAGCTCTCGGAGCAGGAAATCGAGGATGTGGTCGCCTACCTGAGAACCGTTCTGGTGCACGACTGATCTATCGCACTTCAATCTCCCTGGGTTGGCTTCCCCACTACTCGCCTGAAACGTCTACTTTTGGAGCAGAAATCATTGTGCGCACGGCGCACGCTACGGGCAGAAACGTAGCCTGGGTTGAGCCTGCGAAACCCAGGGGAGGCGGCACGATAAACTCCCGGGTTTCGCTACGCTCAACCCAGGCTACTTACTGAGTTAGCTCAACCACAAAACAACAAGGAAGGCCTGATCAATTCGTCACCCCGGCGCAGGCCGGGGTCCAGTGCCTTTAACTTCCTGGATTCCGGCCTGCGCCGGAATGACGAGAGAAAAAAGGGCGCACCAGGCGCCCTTTTTTATTGTGCAAAAAACCTTTGGTCAACGTCAGCCAGTCAGGCGCTCAAAGATGCGGAAGCCCGCCACATAGGTGCCAATCGCCGAACCCAGAGTGCTGAACAGGAAGACCAGCAGGACGCGCGTGACGCGATTACGCCACCAGCCCTTGAGGGTGGTGGTGTCCGTGCGCAGGCGGCCAAAGTCACTCACCTTCGGCTTGCGGAAATAGACTTCGATGGCCGCCGTGACCATCCCCGCGCCGACGGTGGGATTGAGCGAGGTCAGCGGCGCGGCGATGAAGGCGCCAAGCACCGTCAGCGGGTGCCCGCCGGCAATGAACGCGCCCAATGCCGATAAACCACCGTTGATGAGAACCCAGTCGAGCACCAGCTGCCAACCCAGCTCGGGGCTACGCGAAAAGCCCACGGCAAAGCCGGTCAGTACCAGCAACACGATCAGCCAGGGAATGCGTTTGACCCAGCGGCCACCCGGCGGCACATGCTCCAGCTCGGCGATCTCCTGTGCCACCAGTTTTTCCGCTGCTTGTTCGAAGTAGCGCAGCATGCCGGCCAGATGCCCGGCTCCCACCACCGCCAGCACATTCTCATGGGGATGCTTCTCTATTTCCTGGCGCAAGCGCGCGACCATGTAGCGATCACGCTCGTCGATCAGCGGCTTGAACAGTGCCTTTTCTTCCTCGGCAAACTGGGCGAAGGTGGATTCGAGAACATCCCCTTCCTTGAGGCGCTCGATCTCTTCTTCACTGACCTTTTCCTTGGTCACCACACTGCCCAGCAAGCCCGCAATAAGACTAAATCGCTGCCACCAGGGCACGTTGCGATAAATGCGTTTCAGGGTGGTGCCGACTTCACGGTCGATGAGTAGCACCGGCAGTTTGGCCTGCTTGGCATCTTCGATGGCGACACGCATTTCTGCACCGGGCTGAATACCCATTTGCTCTGCGGCACGCTGTTGAAAGGCGCCCAGCGCCAGGCTGGCCGCCACCATTGAGGCCTTGCCCTCGCGGATAACCTGAAATAGATCCATTTTGGCCAGCGCATCGGGATCGACAATGGCATTGTACCGGCTGGGGCACAGCTCAACGGCCACTGCGTCATACTCCCCGGTGGCCAGCAACTCGCGCACCTTGTCGGCACTGCTCTGCGACACATGGGCCGTGCCCAGCAGGGTGACGCGGCTGTCGCCGATGGTCACCGTCGCCATCGGCTCCTGTGATGGAGCGCTCTCTGTCTGCGCAGTATCGTCGTCAGCAACGACGGCGGTGGTATCTTCTTCGTTATTTTTAGTCACGTTGTTTTTTGCAAAGTTAATTTTTTCGGCGAGTAGTCTGGATGGAACACAGCGAAATCCGGAAACTATACTGCACTCTCACTCACTCCGGATTCCGCTACGCTCCATCCAGGCTACCTTGTTGTTACTTGCTGTCAATCACATCAGGCCCGCGACATGAATTTTCCGCTGCCGGTATTGATCTTCAACACATCATCGACGGCGATATATTCCGGCACCTGCACCTCGATACCGCTCGCCAGCGTGGCGGGTTTGGTGCGGCCGGTGGCCGTGGCACCCTTCATCGCCGGCGCGGTTTCCACCACCGCCAGGTTCACCGACTGCGGCAGTTCGACACCGATCACATTGCCATCCACCAGCAACGCGGACAGGCCTTCCAGCCCGTCCACCAGGTAGCCCAGCTGGCCATCAAGATCATCCGCGCTGAGGGTGTACTGGCTGTAATCCTCCACGTCCATGAAGGTGACCATGTCGCCGTCCTGAAACAGGTACTGCACCGCGCGGCGGCTGAAGTCCATGTCCTTGACCATGTCCTCGCCCTTGTAGGTCTGCTCCAGCTTCTGTTTGGTTTGCACGTTGTTGAAGCGTACCTTATAGAGGGTGTTGGCGCCCCGCGAAGAAGGACTCTTCACATCGACGTTCTTCACCACATGGGGTTCGCCGTTGATCTCGACGATCATCCCGCGCTTCAGGTCACCGGCCTTTGGCATTACTATCTCCAGTTATTTTTTCTACCGTACATAGCGAGTAGCCTGGATGGAGCGCAGCGGAATCCGGGAAGCATGGTACCGTACCACCCCGGATTCCACTTCGTTTCATCCAGGCTACATCAATGCTGCAATTTTCCGTACAGGCGACTGTACAGCCCATCGCCCTGAATCAATTCGTCGTGCGCGCCTTCTTCGATAATCCGGCCGCCGTCGAAGACATACACCCGATCCGCCTGTTTTACCGCGCTCAGGCGATGGGCAATGATCAGCGTGGTGCGGCCTTCGAGAAATTCGTGCAGGGCCTGGTGCAGGCGCGCCTCGGTCTGTGTATCCAGGGCGGATGTCGCCTCGTCCAGTATCACCAGTTTCGGCTCGCCCAACACCATGCGCGCGATGGCCAGCCGCTGCCGCTGGCCGCCGGAGAGCCGTACGCCCTGCCGGCCGACGAGGGTCTCCAGGCCTTCGGGCATGGCCTCCACCGTCTCGCGCAGTTGCGCCACGCCCAGTGCGTGCCATAACTGTTGGTCCGTGACATCCTGGCCCAGGGTCAGATTCATGCGCACGCTATCGTTGAACATGGCCGGATTCTGCAACACCGTGGCCACGTTGGCCCGCACCACGTCGAGGCCGATCTCGGTCACCGGCACCTCGTGGTTATCGCCGTCGATAAAATAAAGTTCGCCGGATTGCGGAGCATACATGCCGAGGATCACCTGCACCAGCGTGGACTTGCCGCCACCACTGGCGCCCACCAACGCCACTTTCTCACCGGCGGCAACGTGCAGATTGACGTGATCGAGAACCGGCGACCTGTCGCCATTGCGGCCATAGTGGAAGCTCACGTCCTTGACCCGCAGGCCGACCGTGCGATTGCCGGCGAAGGGATCGGCACTGTGCGGATAGTCCGGCTCCTGTTTCAGTTTCAGCAGGCCATTGACACGCTCCAGCGCCGCCTTGGCCGCATAGTATTTGTACTGAAGATTGAGCAGTTCCTGTACCGGCGCCATCATGAACCACAGGTAGCCGAACACCGCCATCATCTCGCCGATGCTGAGATCGGAAAACACCACCATCAGCATGGTGATGGCGCGAAACACATCGAAGCCGAGCAGAAACACGCCCATGGACAGCCGCGCGGCCACATCACTCTTCCACGCATAGGCCGCCGAATGGGTGCGAATGGTGTGAGCCCTGCCGATCACCTCGCGAATATAGTGGCCCTCGCGATTGCCGGCGCGGATCTGATGGATATTGTCCAGGGTCTCGGTGAGGGCCTGCTGAAACAGCTCAAAGGCCGAATTCTCGTGGCGCTTGAGGGTCTTCACCCGCTTGCCCAGTAACACGGTAAAATAGATCACCAGCGGGTTCATGAACAGGATGAACAAGGCCAGCTGCCAGTGCATCCACAACAACACGGCGGTAATGCCCACCAGGGTCAGGGCGGAAATCAACGCCTTCGCTACCGAGTCGCCGATGAAATCGTCCAAGGCATTCAGGTCGGTCACAAAATGCGACGCCACCCCGCCACTGCCCAGGGTCTCGTACTCCGCCATCGATACCCGCTGCATACGCAGCAACAGGGCGCGCCGGATGCGGTATGTCACCTCCTTGGCGATCAGGGTGAACTGGCGCACCTGCCACACGCTCAGCACCAGGAACAACAGCCGCAGAACGATGGTCACCAGCAGGATCACCAGGATATACAGCACCGGCCCATGCCACGCCGCGGGAAACAGCGCATCCATGGCCGCCACCAGCGCAGCCGGCTTCTGCAGCAACACCTCGTCGACCATGAGCGGAAACAGCAGCGGTAACGGCACGCTGGCCAGCACGGCGAGGATCGCGACGATATTGGCGATCACCAGCGTGCGGCGATGCTCCAGCGCAATGTCGATGATGTATCGCCAGCTGTAGCCGTTGGCGGGAATGGCGTCCTGATCGGTGGCTGCGGGGACGTTTTTGTTCATAATGACGGAGCACGCCTGCCTGATCGGCGGGTAAAGCAGGCCAAGCCACCAGACACCCCCTGTAGGAGCGGCCCCTCAGACCGCGATAGCCCGTATATGCAACCCGTCGTCATTGCCCGCGCATGAACAGGCCGTCCAGCGCCGCCATGTCCATCTGTACCCAGGTCGGCCGACCATGGTTGCACTGGCCGCTGCGCTCGGTGCGCTCCATGTCGCGCAGCAGGGCGTTCATCTCCGGGAGCGTCAATTTACGGTTAGCGCGCACGGAGCCGTGACAGGCCATGGTGCCCAGCAGCTCGTTGATGGCCTCGCGCACGCGCCGGGTGGTGCCATAGGTAGCCAGGTCCGACAGCACGTCACGCACCAGCGTTTCCACGTCGGCATCGCGCAGCAGGCTGGGCACCTGCCGCACCACCAGGGTCTCGGGCCCCATGGCCTCGACGACAAAACCCAGCTCGGCAAAGACCTCGGCAAACTCTGTGGCCAGACGCGTCTCGCTCTCGCTGACGGCAATACTGATCGGCACCAGCAACGGCTGTGAGCGCACGCCTTCACCATCCAGCGCGCTCTTCATGCGCTCGTAGGTGATGCGTTCGTGGGCGGCGTGCATGTCCACCACAATCAGTCCCTGGGCATTCTCGGCAAGGATATAGATGCCGTGCAGCTGGGCGATGGCGTAGCCCAGCGGCGGGGCCTCGGCGGATTCCGCGCCCTGCCCGGCGTCCCCGGCCGGCAGCATCCGCGCGCCCTGATACAGCGCCTGCAAGCCCGGCTGCTGCTCGCGCACGGCGAAGGCCATGCTGGATTGCTGGCGGTAATGGCCGCCCGGCGAGCCGCCGGGATAACTGCCAATAGCCCCCCCGGCGGAAGACGATTCCCGTTGCAGGGCCTGTTCGCTGATGGTCTGCCCGGCCGGCGCTTCGATGATCTCGCCACTCTCCTCGTCCACCGTGCCCGGACGCACATCGGCCAGGGCCTGATGCAGGCTGCGGAACAAGAAGTCGTGCACCGTGCGTCCCTCGCGGAAACGCACCTCGTGCTTGGTGGGGTGCACGTTGACGTCCACCGCCGTCGGATCCACCGCCAAATAGAGCACGTAGGCCGGATGCCGGCCGTGATAGAGCACATCCTGATAGGCTTGGCGAATGGCGTGTGCCACCAGCTTGTCACGAATCATGCGGCCGTTGACATAGAAATACTGCAGATCCGCCTGCGAGCGGGAAAAGGTCGGCTGCGCCACCCAGCCCCACAGGTGCATACCGGCGACCTGATAATCCACCCACAGGGCATGGTCGACAAAGGCCGAACCACACACCTGCGCCACCCGCTGGCGCTGTTCCGGCTCACTCTGCGCCGGACGCAGTTTCAGCACCGTGCGCTGGTTGTGGCGCAGGGCAAAGGCGACATCGAAGCGGCTCAGGGCGATGCGCTTGACCACCGTCTCGAGATGGGAGAACTCGGTCTTGTCGGTGCGCAGAAACTTGCGCCGTGCCGGGGTATTGAAGAACAGGTCACGCACCTCGATGGTGGTGCCCTCGGGGTGCGCCACCGGTTGCGGCTCGCTGATGGTGTCGCCACCGTCACCGCTCACGCGCCAGCCGCCTTCGCTGCCACGCGCGCGGGAGCGCAACTCCAGCCGCGACACGGAACTGATACTGGGCAGGGCCTCACCGCGAAAGCCCAGACTGGCCACGCACTCCAGATCATCAAAGGAGTGGATTTTGCTCGTCGCATGACGACTGAGAGCGAGGGGAAAATCCTCCTTGAGGATACCGCAGCCATCGTCACGCAGACGGATCAGTTTGCGGCCGCCCTGCTCCACCTCGATATCGATGCTGTGGGCGCCGGCGTCGAGGCTGTTCTCCAGCAGCTCTTTGACCACTGCCGAAGGGCGCTCCACCACCTCGCCGGCGGCGATCTGGTTGGCCAGGCGGGTCGACAACTTCTGGATGCGGGGCACCGCAGGGGCATTAGCGGGCGTTGCAGCGGAACTGGCAACAGCGGTATCGACGGTGGAATCGCTCATGGATGGCCGGGGCTCGTGCAGGCCTGCAAGGCAGGCGTCTGAAAAGGGCCATTATACGTGCCAGTCGCAGCTGCCCCACAATTTTCCTTCCCCCGTGGGAAAGCATGAATGTCGCAGAAGCAGGCCGTGTCAGCGAAAAGGTCTGAAAACCAAGCCGCAAATGATGCCGCAAATGACGCCAATAAACGCGAATACACCCTTCTTATAATCTGTATCTCTCTTCTTCTCTCTGGTGCCAGATTCTCAAAATATTGATTGTTTTATCGAGAACCAAATACCGAGCGACATAATTTCCTAAAACCAAATCCCTCATCAATTCTGGATTTGGTGCTTTACTGACTTGCATTCCTAAATGCGGAAATCGCTTCAGTTTTTTGACGCCATCCAGGAGTGAATTGGCAATTCTCCCAGCCGCCTCTGGATTATTGCTTTCGATAAACTCCCTTAATCGGGCCAGATCTTCAATTGCCTCGGGCGTGTAGACAATTTTCATAGTTTCGGGGGTGATTGTTCATTTTCTGATCCCCAGCTTTTAAGCCAATCCACAACGTCAGCTTCTTCAACAACAGCTCCACTTTTCACTGAATCCAAAGCTTTAAGAGTCTCTCTCCAGCGCTCTTCTTCAATGGCACGCCTATCCAAAAACTCCTTAATCGCCTGATTAATCAGGTAATTTTTGCTTCTGTCCAGTTTTTTTGACAGAATTTCCAGCGGTTTTTCAACTTCTGGTTGTAAGCGTATGCTGGTGACGCCCATGATATTTCTCCTTCTAGACTACAGCTAACTACATTGTAGTACAAAATGAAAATGAAAGGAGTTCTAGCCAATGTCCACAACGTTAGCTTGTGACACCGCTCTGCGGTGTTACTCATCCCGTGGCGCTCAGCGCCACACCATCGCTGGTAGAGTAGGGGTATTCGCGTCCATTAATGTCATTTGCGGCTTGGTTTTCAGGGCTTTGCGGGCATGGCCCGCACCTACAAGGCGATTGATGCGTCACGACGGACGCACGATCACATGACGGGAATACGCAGGGTCTGGCCAACCTTGAGACGGTCGCCGGAGAGGTTGTTGGCCGTGCGCAGATATTTCTGGCTAATACGGTACTTCTGCGCGATACCACTGAGGGTGTCACCACGTCGAATCACGTATTTCCGTCCACTCTTCGCCTTCGGCCCACTCGGTTTCAGCGCCAGCAGGGTACCAGGCGGGGCATTGCGGATGAAATAGCTGCGCACGCCACGCAGCATGGCGCCGGCCAGCTTGCGCTGATAGTTGGGATCGCGCAGATTGCGCTCCTCGTGGCTATTGGAGATAAACCCGGTCTCCACCAGGATCGACGGGATATCCGGCGACTTCAGCACGACGAAACCAGCCTGTTCCACGTGCGGCTTATGCACCTTGGTAATGCGCTTCAATTCGCCCAGCATCAGCCCGCCAACCTCAAGGCTGGCGGCAATAGTGGCGTTCTGCGAAAGATCCAGCAGCACCGAGGCAAGCAGGTCATCCTTGTCATCCAGACTCACGCCGCCGATGAGATCGGCGCTGTTCTCG
>JAJRWE010000241.1 GCA_024276955.1 Gammaproteobacteria bacterium | reverse complement strand
GCTAAACTGGTTCTCACCACACAAAACCCGATGATGAGCAGAAGCATCTGAAATAATATGCTCAATGAAAATGGCCGCGAAAAAAAAGGCCTGTTGCTGAACCTCCGACTTCCAGTGGTTGAAAGCATCGCCATAAAATTATTCATAATCCCTCTCCGTAAGGCAACTACTTACCACCATGAAGAACATGAAGCGCGTAAAGGTTTCACAGGACAAAGCTTTTGATACCCTGCTTCAGAAGCTCCACATTAAAATTTAATCAGGGAGCCATGTTGTTTTTTTGCAAGCCGTTAGTATAGGTCAGCCATTGTACCTCATGGATACCCTGCAATGTTTCTACACTTTTCAGCGCCAATACAATCTGGTCTTCAAGCAATAAATCTCTACGATAGCCACAATCAAGGTGAACAGCTTTGTATTCAACAGGTAGTGGGTACTCAAGTTGAAAACAAGTTTTTCTCAATGAGAGTTCATGTGCCAGGCATTACTGATAGGTGGTCTCCAACAAGCCTGGGCCAAGCACCTTGTGAACATCAATGGCAGCAGCAATGACCCGATGTGCTCATTCACTATTACCTTTCAACACTTCATGTTCTTCATGGTGTAAGTAGTTACTCTGTAATATCTATTGTGTGTAGAATTTCCACCCAATAATCGCCCCAGCCATGCTCATGCCTCAAACCATCCAACACGAACACCTTGGCATTTCTTTGTTGGCTGACAGCGGCCTCAAGCATTTCCGGCGGCACGTTTTCATCGTCCTCACCCACATAGTGCAACTGATAAATATGGTGTGGCAAAGGCGGACGACGGGCCGGGTTCAATGAATGCACCAACTTTGTATAACCATGCCGAGCCGTCCATGCGTCGATATCCAGATTGCCGGCCAGTGTCACAACCCATCGGACCTGGGGCATCCGCTCCGCAAGCAGCATGGCCAACGTCCCTCCCCCGCTGTGGCCGATCAGCACCAGCGAGGCAATCGCATTTTCGCTGACCAGTGAGGCCAGTGCCGCACTCATACTCTCAACGACTTGCTCTGAATAGCGCCCATAGGTCCACAACCAGGGATTGCAGGCCGAATCGCTGGCCATGCCGTGATAACAGGGCCTGCCCAGATAAATAGCCGGGTGTGGATCCTGCGCCATTAATTGCAGCATCAGCGGTTCTGGTGTCGTGGGGTCGGTAGCGACAACATGCCGTCGAACCCAGGGTATGCCGTCTCCTTCAATATAGACATGCCACACACGTTCTTCGTGACGGATGTCAGCACCGTGATTGGCCATGAAAACAAGGTGCGAAAAGCCAGTCCCGGTAACAATCTGGCGCGTAAAACCGCTGGCGGCGGCAAATGAGTCATTGCGTGCTGCAGGTGTGGTGCAAGCGCCAGACACTAGCGCCAACAATATGACTGTAATGCACTGACCACGCATCAAGAAATACTTGCCCAATAGAAATTTACGCGCCAATAACCGTGCAGAGGAGTATAGCGAGCATAAAGACAGCCGAAGAAGAATTCAGCGCAATATCACCCCTTTACCCACTCCTTACCCTTCCTTTACGAAAAGGAATTCACCCCCATTATGGCCCGTATGGCGAATAGGTGCATACGTTGGCCGCTGGATAAACCCGATGGATGCCGCTTGTGTTTTGACTTGGCCCGATACCCCCAGATAGATTTTGTACGCGTCGATTATACCGCTGTCTTTTTCCAGTTCCTGAATAAAGGCCTTGGCAAAAACAGAGTGCTCACCACCGCCGCCATCAAGTACAGGGCTGACACCACCGGATGTCAACACGGTACGGGAGGGTGTTTTCGCCATGACTTTCAGCCACTTCTTCAGGTGTTCATCATCCAGCTGGGTATCAATGCGTGCTACCGAGCTTTGTGTCATGGAGCCGGAATAACAAGAATCGGCGACCACCAGAACATGCTTGGCCTTCAATGTATTGAGTAAATCAGAAATGGTCGAATTGGCTATCCAGTTGGCGGTATTTTCCTGCTCCGCATCCACGGGCAGCCAGTATCCCTGCAAGGTTTCCGGATCCCGCTCACCGTGACCGGCATAGTAAATCAGCAAATTATCGGCTTCCGTCAGCTGTCCCCGAAGATCATTCAGCGCCGAAAGAATTGCATATCGGTCTGCGTTGATAATGAGGCGCGTATCAAAACCGTAGTCGGATTGCAGCACCGCTGCCACCCGCTGCGCATCATTCACCGCCGTCTCAAGCGTAGGGAATTGCGGATAGTCATTATTGCCGATAACCAGTGCGAAATAGCGCCCAAAATTAATGCCTTTCGCCGCCACGCCAATCCGGGAAATACGGTTTCCCTGCACCGCCATATGGCGGGAGGGCTCCATGATAAAAGAGAAACTGGCTGTCCGGTCTTGCTTGTCGGTGGCCAATATCGCAACTTCTGCCTTGTCCTCAACCGGTACGGTTGCCTGAAAAATACCTTCATCGTCGAGGGCTAACAACTCGCCATTTATGGATGCCCGTTTCAGCCCTGCCGGGGCCGTAATTCTCCCTTTGATGCTGCGCACTTTATTACCCGGAGGAACCCGCACCACCGGCCCGCTACCCCGGGTCACCACAATCACGGGGTCAAACACCTCAATAGAGGGGCCGGCGATATCCTGCATCGCCAGCATTTGCCGCTGGGTCGTCAGATTGCTTGTCTGTCGCGTCACCTGCGTTCGTACCTGCAACATCTGCGACTGTAGCGCAACCACCGCGGCCTGCGTTTGAGCAATACGCTTTTGCTGTGCGGCATAGGCCGCCTTCAGCTCTTTCAGGTGCGTGGCATCTTCCGGGTTTTGCGTCATTTTATTATTCAGCTGCGCGAGTTGCTGCCTTGCATTCTGCAAGGTATTTTCACGTTGCTGTAGTCGCTGTTGCATGTTGGCGACGGAGGCGGACAAATCTTGCACTTGCTGCTCCCGCCGCTGTATTTCCTGCCGCAGCACCTCGGTTTGCTCCTGTGCCAGCGTGGATGCCTTGATCTCGATATTTGAGGAATAATCAAGATGGTCGTCCTGAATCCCCGATGCACGCCGGTACCAATTCAATGCCTTGAGCATATCCCGGGGAACACCCAGGCCTTTTTCATACAGATAGCCCAGATTGATCTGTGCACGCGAGAAATCCTGCTCTGCCGCCCGCGAATACCAGGCGAAGGCGGTTTTGTAATCTGCCGGTAAACCCAGCCCCTTTTCATAGATCTCGCCGACATAGGTCTGTGCCTCGGCATTGCCCTGCTTTGCCTGTTCCAGCCAGGTTTGCAGTGCGGTGCGATAGTCGGCGCGGTCGTAGGCAACATATTCACCGCCACGTATTTCACAATCCAGCGCGGTAGTTTTTATTGGCCGGCGGGCGGCCAGATAGGTCATTTGAGCGCCAAGTTTTCGCACCTGCGGAGGCAGCAGACAATCAACAGGCAGGAATTTGTCCGGTGATACCTTCTCTGCACCTGCCTCAGCCTGCGGTGCGCTATCAGGCCCGTTCAATCCTGCGGCGCAACCGACAATGACTGTGACGGCAAACGCCATCATGCCGCGCTGTAACGATTTCAGGGAAAAACCCGCATACGCCGTGTTTTTCCGCGCCTCCCTGCTGGGATGTTTCATGACTCTTCCTCGCTAAGCTGCTGTTTCAGATTTAGTAATTTTTTGTGTCGCGGGTAGATTTTCAGCCCGCTGTCAATCAACTCTTCGGCCCGGCGCCGCTCGCCCACACTCAGTGCCGACTCGGCGGCTTGCGCCAGCCTGTCCAGTACGCTTTTCAGTCCCTGAATGGCCCGGCGATTGTAGGGATGTAGGCTAAGCGCCTGGTTATAAACATCCAGTGCATTGGCGCCCGCTGGAGAAATCAGACGCCCGACCATCATATGAACCTCGGCGACTTCCAGCAACTGTTCGACCCGGTTTCTGTCTGCCTCGGCCAGCTCGGCCGCAGGTGGTGGATTTTCAAACAGGCTGGGGGCGACGATTTGCGGAGGCTGCAGCCAGAAAAAAAGACTCACAGCAACCGCCGTTAGTGCCGTGCCAACGGCCAGCCAATAGCGGCGATCAAGTTTTTTGGGCAACAGGGCTTCGAGAAACGCCTCGGCAGAGAGGATTCTGTCCTCCCGTTTAAGGGCCAAGCCGCTCAGCAAACCCTTCCATTGCCGGTCTGTCAAGCCCGGAATGCGTTCCGGTTTCAGGTTTTGACGCAGAACGTCGGTCGCCGACAATTCATCGAACGGGTGTTTCCCTGCCAGCAATTTGTAGGCTATAACCGCCAGTGCATAGATATCATCCCGAGGATCCGGCGGCAGACCACGAAGCATTTCCAGGCTGGCATAGGGGGGGGTCAGCGCGATCAAATCGTCAAATAATCCGGGGGCACCACTCGCCGTCTTGTTGCCCGAGGTCAGTACGGCACGGGCAATACCAAAATCCAGGATCTTTGTCGTGCCATCCTCCGTAATAAAAACATTGCCGGGTTTCAGGTCAAAATGCACAATACCCCGCTTGTGGGCATAAGCCAGCCCTTGTACGATGTCGGAAATAATGGAAAGGCGCTCGCTAATATCGGCAGACGCATCCTGCCCGGATGGCGGGACTTCCTTGTCTGCCATGTACTCACCCAGGGACTGCCCGGCGAGTAATTCCATCGTCATGTAAACAACGTCACCATCCCGATCAAAATCATAGACCGTCACAACATTGGGATGGGCCAGCTCCTGCGCCTTGGTACATTCCTGCTGCAACATGCGCAACGCATTAGGCAGATGCTGGACATTTTTCGACAACAGCTTGATCGCAATCCGCGAGTCGGAATCACCCAGTTCCTCTTTGCGCAAATCCCGTGCGGCATAGACAACACCCATGCCGCCCTGCCCCAGCATATATTCGAGACGAAACCGGTTATTGATAAGCCCTCCCGGACCCACCTCACCGGCATGCGATGAAAGCGACGGCTTTTCCGACCGGCCTTGCTGATGAAACGCGTGAGTTTTCTCCTCTTCCATGTCCACTTGCGGATCCATCTCACCGGCATGCGATGAAACCGATGAACTGACCGCCTGGACATGCCGGCGAGAAATTCGGGTCTTGTCATTTTCTTCCGTACCTATCCGCGGATCCACCTCACTGGCGTGCGATGACATCGATGGATCTGTCGGCTGGGCACGTTGGCGAGAAATCCGGGTCTTGTCATCATCCATGTCTACTTACGGCCTCATTGCTAATTACCAAAATACAGGCAACACACGCTAAAACTGATTCGCCCTGTGCGCCCATTTTGCCACATTAGCCAACCACTTCATCCACAATCTCCGCACGAATCCCCGGAGAGGATGATTTTTCGCTATAATGCGCCGCTTAGCTTGGCCACCCAGCACACAGTCAGTGGGTTCAAGCGCCATGGCACCCCCAACCCAAACAGACAACCCAACCGACTATGCCCGAGTTCCCCCTGCTGGAGCACATCAACGACGCCAACGATCTGCGCCAGCTGGCGCCAGACCAGCTCGCCCCCCTGGCCGACGAGCTGCGGGCATTTCTGATCCAGTCTGTGAGCCAAACCGGTGGGCATCTGGCCTCGGGCCTGGGCACAGTGGAACTCACCATTGCCCTGCACTACGTGTTCAATACCCCCCACGACCGTCTGGTGTGGGACGTAGGCCACCAGAGCTACCCGCACAAGATCCTCACCGGTCGCCGCGATCGCATGGACACCATGCGCAAACAAGGCGGCATCGCCGGCTTCCCCAAGCGCGACGAGAGTCCCTACGACACCTTCGGCGTCGGCCACTCCAGCACCTCCATCAGTGCCGCACTGGGTATGGCCCTGGCCACCCAACAGGCCGATGAAGAACGCGAGGTGGTAGCGGTGATTGGTGACGGCGCTATGACCGCCGGCATGGCCTTCGAGGCCTTGAATCACGCCGGCGCACTGGATGCCAACCTGCTGGTAGTGCTCAATGACAACGACATGTCCATCTCCGCCAACGTCGGCGGGCTGTCCAACTACCTGGCACGCATCCTCTCCGGCAAGCTCTACCTCACCGCCCGCGAGGGCTCAAAGAAGGTACTCAGCACCATCCCCAGCATGTGGGAGCTGGCCAAGCGCGCCGAGGAACACATGAAAGGCATGGTAATCCCCGGCACCCTGTTCGAGGAGCTGGGTTTCAATTACATCGGCCCCGTTGATGGCCACGACCTCGACACCCTGACCAAGACCTTGGGCAACCTCAAGTCACTGAAAGGCCCACAGTTCCTGCACGTGGTGACCAAGAAGGGCAAGGGTTTCGCCCCGGCGGAGGAAAACCCCTGCGCCTTCCACGGCGTCGGTAGCTACGACCCGGACACCGGCGAACCCCTGAGCCGCCCCGCCGGCGGCAGCGGCCCCACCTACACCCAGGTATTCGGCGACTGGATCTGCGACATGGCCGCCAGCGACCCGCACCTCATCGGCATCACCCCCGCCATGCGCGAGGGCTCCGGGCTGGTGCGCTTTTCCGAAGAGTATGCCGACCGCTATCAGGATGTGGGTATCGCCGAACAGCACGCCGTGACCCTCGCCGCCGGCATGGCCTGCGAGGGCCTCAAGCCGGTGGTGGCCATCTATTCCACCTTCCTGCAGCGCGCCTACGACCAGCTCATCCATGACGTGGCGATCCAGAACCTGCCGATACTGTTCGCCATCGATCGCGCCGGTCTGGTGGGCGCCGATGGCCCCACCCACGCCGGCAATCTCGACCTCAGCTTCCTGCGCTGCATACCCAATATGCTGGTCATGGCCCCGGCGGACGAGGCCGAATGCCGGCAGATGTTGAGCACCGGCTTTCGCCACAATGGCCCCGCTGCGGTGCGCTATCCACGCGGCTTCGGCCCCGGCATCATCCCGGCACAAGATCTCGACACCCTGCCCATCGGCCAGGCCGAGCTACGCCGGGAGGGTGCAGGGGTTGCCATCCTCGCCTTTGGCAGTATGGTCTCCCCCGCCGAACAGGCCGGGCGGGAAAGCGACGCCACAGTCGTCAACATGCGCTTCGTCAAGCCGTTGGACGAAGCCCTGATCCTGCAACTGGCAAAGACCCATGATGCCTTCGTCACGGTGGAGGAAAACGTCATCGCCGGTGGCGCCGGCAGCGCGGTGAGCGAATGCCTGGCCGCACACGGCATCAACCTGCCCATGACCCACCTCGGTCTGCCCGACCGTTTCGTCGAACACGGCAACCACCAGCAGTTGCTCAGCGCTTGCGGGCTGGACGCCACCGGCATCCGCGCCGCCGTCGAGGCCCTGCGCGGCAACAACCTTGCCAGATCGCACGCAATAACTTAGCATTTCGATAGGTTTTACCCATGAGCGCCAAATATACCCTCAAGGTCGTCAGCGACTTCGCCTCTGCCCATACCCTGCGCGACTACCCCGGTGCCTGCTCACGCATGCACGGGCACAACTGGAAAGTGGAGGCCGAGGTGGAGGCCAGCCGGCTGGATGACGTGGGCATGGCGGTGGATTTCAAGGTCATCCGCAAGGCGGTGAAGACGCTCACGGACCGGCTCGACCACTACTATCTCAACGAGATTCCGCCTTTTGACGAAACCAACCCGACGGCAGAAAACATCGCGGCGCATCTGTACCGGGGACTGGTGGAAGCATTGAACAACGAACGCATTCGTGTCAGCGCCATCACCCTGTGGGAAACCGAGCGGGCCTGTGTGCGCTATAGCGAAAATGACTGAAAAACAATTCGCCACAGAGGCACGGAGGACACAGAGAAACGATCATTCCGGACGAAGCGAAGCGTAGATCCGGAATCCAGCAACATGCTTCGTTTCAGGCCATTGGATTCCGGCTTCCACCGGAATGGAATGACGTGACACGGGTCAAATCCCTTTTCTCTGTGAACTCCGTGCCTCTGTGGCAAAACAAATAACCGACAAAAGAAAACCAGAGGAAGCAGCCGTGACCGAAACCACCGGCACCGCCATCGAAGACGTACAAAGCTCCGCGGATACACGCCGCATGCCCATCAACAAGGTCGGCATCAAGGACATCCGCCACCCGGTGCGGGTACGTGACCGCTCCGGCGGTGATCAGCACACCATCGCCAATTTCAACATGTACGTGAATCTTCCGCACAACTTCAAAGGCACGCACATGTCGCGCTTCGTAGAAATTCTCAACGAGCACGAACGCGAGATCTCGGTGCAATCCTTCAAACACATGCTGAAGGAAATGACCACGCGCCTGGAAGCCCAGTCCGGCCACATCGAAATGAGCTTTCCCTATTTCGTCTGCAAGGCGGCACCGGTTTCCGGGGTCAAGAGCCTGATGGACTACGACGTATCCCTGATCGGTGAAATCAGCAACAGCAGACACCAGACCACGCTGAAGGTAGTGGTGCCGGTCACCAGCCTGTGCCCCTGCTCAAAGAAGATCTCCGACTACGGCGCACACAACCAGCGCTCGCACGTCACCATCACCGTGCGCACCTGCAAGTTCGTATGGATCGAAGACATCATCGACGTGGTGGAGGAAGAGGCCTCCTGCGAACTGTACGGCCTGCTTAAACGCCCGGATGAGAAGATGGTCACCGAGCGCGCCTACGAAAACCCCAAGTTCGTTGAAGACATCGTGCGCGACATCGCCGGACGGCTGAACGCGGACGAACGCATTACCGCCTATTGCATCGAGTCGGAAAACTTCGAGTCCATTCACAATCATTCGGCGTATGCGTTAATCGAAAAAAATATGACGATTTAAACGCACGCCCAACATCATTGCATAAACAATTGAGCACGGCATCCGGCGCGGATCTTCAAAACGAAACCCAGGATACGGCAACTCTTGTGATGAACGCGGGCTCTGCCACACCGCATGCTGGCAGTAACGAAAAACTGCTGGCCACGCCCACTCAGAGATTACTTTTTTCCGGAAATATTCCGTGCCAACCCCGACTATCCACCAGGACAATAACCGCAGACCGCAACCATCCGGCCCCGTAAAAGTACCAAAGGAATTGGAATTCCCCCGATTAGAAGATGGAGCTTATGGAAAGCAACATCAGTGAAATTAACAGCCTGAGAGCAGAAACAGCAACAAGCATAAAACAACTGTCGCTAAACACGGCACTTTATCTTGCACTGTACACCGGAGCGATACACTACTCGAAATATCAATAGTACTATTCTCGACAGCCATCCTTTTCCTCTCCTTCATCATCGTTCGATTATTCATCATCCAGCATGACTGTGCCCATCACGCCTTTTTCAAAGTGCCGAAAAAAAATGGAAAATTTGGGTTCATACTGGCATCTATCACCCACGTCCCCCATTATTACTGGCTGCGCCAGCACGCATACCATCATGCAAATTCAGGGAATCTACAAAGCCAGAGAATCGGCGACATCTGGCTGTTGACAACAGCGGAATACGAAAAACTCTCGGCACGTCGGCAACTGCTTTATCGTCTCTATAGAAACCCGATAATCATGGTAATCGCAGGCGGACTTTTTCAGTTCTTCATCTGGTTCAAGAACCCGCTCATCGCAGCAAAAAATGACAAAAAGTCTCGCCAAAGCATTACCCTCACAAACCTTATTATTGCTTCTCGCATTGGCATTCTTTGCGTATTTTTCAATTGGCAATCGGTTATCCTTGTGGAAATCATATCATTATGGATAGCCGCCATGCTCGCAATCACCCTTTTTTACATACAACACAATTACAAAAACGCCTACTGGTGCAACAAGAGCGAATGGAATCACATGAACGTATCCTGGAAAGGATCTTCATTTCTTAGTCTCGGCAGCCTTGGTCACTGGCTCACGGGAAACATAGGATACCACCACATCCATCACCTGAATGTCAGGATTCCCAACTACCACCTGGCAACTGCGCACAAAAAAATCGGCAAACATCCTGATTTGACCACTCTCTACCTGCGCGATATTCCACATGCCTTCAACCTCAAACTATGGGACGAGAAAAAGTCCTAACTCGTCAAGTTCGGTACCTTACCATGCTATTAATCATTCTCTATCTGTTGCTTGGTCTTTGCATAGGATATGCCGTAGGATCCTACATCGAGTCATTTTTCCATCAATACGTTTCCGACGCCTCTCCCAGGCTCTACAAACTCTACAAGCGTTACCCCCGCTTATTCTCCTCCTTTATCAGCACCTACTACTCACACCATATAATCCATCATTACCATACTTATAGATCAAGCCATACTGTACAATTCAACTCCAAGCAGGAAGACTGCCTAAT
>JAJRWE010000240.1 GCA_024276955.1 Gammaproteobacteria bacterium | reverse complement strand
TTTTTCCGTGCGCTTGATTTCCTCGGCACTGGCCTTGCTGCGGATGGATTGGTATTCCACCACCTGGCCGTCCTTGATGATCGGCGTGACGTAGGCGTTGACCCAGTAGTGATCACCATTCTTGCAGCGGTTCTTGACGATACCCATCCACGAGCGGCCCGACTTTACCGTCTGCCACAAATCCTCGAAGGCCGCCGGTGGCATGTCCGGGTGGCGCACGACGTTGTGATTCTTGCCGATCAGCTCTTCTTCGGTGAAACCGCTGATCTCGATGAAATCGGGATTGACGTAGGTGATCGCCCCTTTCAGGTCGGTGGTGGAAAGGATATTGGCGTCATCACTAAAGGTCTTTTCAACGTTGGTAACGGGTAGGTTTTTCTTCATAGTTTGACTCGCTGATGTTCAGACCATCTCCACGTTAGGTTCGCACCGTTGAAGGCTATTGTTCAGGGCTCCGTCCCAGTCAGGATAACAGCGGCAAATTGGCGCATAACTTTACTAAGACGTTACGGTGGTTAAGGCCACAGGCGCCGGGCCGATAGCCTGTAGCAACGCCATGCACGGAAACAAAGGCCGGCAAATGGGAACGATTCTATTGGTCGACGACGACCGCTTTCTGCTTGAGGGTCTGCTGATCACCCTGCGCAATCAGCCGTATCGCGTGCTGACGGCCGATTCGGCGGCCGAGGGCCTTGAGCGGCTGTCGCAGGAAAGCGTGGATGTGGTGGTGGCCGCTGAGGTGATGCCGGGCATGTGCGGCTCTGAGTTTCTGGCCATCGTCGCCCGGCGTTACCCGGATACGGTGAGGATTACGCTTACCGGCCAGGCCACGGTGGAGGCTGCCGCGCGGGCGATCAATGAGGGGCGGATCTTTCGTTTCCTGCAGAAGCCCTGCAGTCCCAGGGATTTTATCGAGGTTGTCACGACCGCCTTTGACAGCCGAACACCGGCGACGACCGGGCCCGACCCACTGGGGCAGGGCCTTTCCGACGACGAACAGGACGCCCTTTCCGCCCGCGAGCTGGGTGTGCTGGAACTGCTGCTGGCCGGTCATCGTATCAGTGGCATAGCCACCCGCCTGCACATCAGTCCCCGTAGCGTGGCACACCCAGCAGGTGAAGTAGTAAATCGATGTCAATAACTTCCATATCAATAAGTTAGCATCAGAATGGCGCGGTCAACTGAGGATTCTAGGTTTAACCAAGGTAGGTTGGGAAAAGCTGCCGCATCCTCGGCAACTGCTCCTGCGTCGCCTAGAGCGCCTACTGTTGGTGCCCTACCTCCTGCATCCATGCAGTCGTGCCTTCGCTGCTTGCCTACACCCATGTAGACAAAGCGTAGCGTGCCCAACATTTCCATGCATGCCGTTGGGCACGTCGCTACGCTCCTTTGCCCAACCTACGGGGTTTTTATGCACAATCGACTCCCTATTAGCCGGGGTAGATCGTGCCAAGCACCCTTAGCTTAGCGCCATTCAGATAAGGGCCACACCCCGCCAAAGGAGGTCGGCGCCTTCAAGGCCGGCACCCGGGGTGCCGAGACCATCGAACAACTGCGTCATTTTGGCGACCGCATCCTGGAAGTTCCCGGCAAGCGCGGTCTCAATGCCTTCTCCAACACGGCGCTGGACCCGATTCTGCAAGATCATCACATTGAAAACGTGGTAATCGCCGGCACCGTGACCTCCATCTGTATCGACTCCGGCGGCCGCGCCGCCCATGAGCGCAACTACCGTGTCACCATCCTCTCGGACTGCATCTCGGGGCGAAGCAATTTTGAGCAGGATTTCTATTGCGAACAAATTTTTCCGCTCTATGCCAACGTCATCGGCTACCAGACGCTGCTGCAGGACATGGGTGTGCCATTGGCGGAACCACACACGCCCGCTGCCGTCAGTGCCGGCTGATTCGCCATGCACATTCCAGCCGACACACCAGCGAAAGGCCTCCGGGAACAGGACGAGCTGGACATCCAGAGCCGTTACCGCCTGATCGAGGCGCTTTCCGCCGCCGAGCGCAAGTCGCGTCAACGGGTGGAAAAACTGCAAGAGGTGGTCTTTGAAACCGATGCCCAGGGCAACCTCTTGTTCCTCAACAACGCCTGGGAGATGCTGCTCGGCCATCCGGTCGAGGCATCGCTTGGCAAACCGCTCGCCGCCTTTGTGTGGGAAGAAGATCGCACCCAGCTTGCCCATTGCTTTACCTGTGAAAAACTTGAGCACTGTCTGGAGAAAAATTCCGACGAAGAGGGCGGAGCAATGATCCCTCCCCTTTCGCATGACGATGCTGAACAATGTATGCGCACAGGCCCACTGAACGATGGCGAAATACGTTTCGCACACGCCAATGGCACACCGGTCTGGGTCAACCTGTCATCGACCTACATCGACCAAAACCTGCGCCTCGGCGTCCTCCATGACCTGATGGAGCGCAAGCAGGCCGAATCAGCCATTCAGCTTGCCAACGATAAGCTGGAGGTGCGCATCAGCGAGCGCACCGCCGAGCTGCGCGAGGCCAACGAGTAGTTGGTTCAGCAGATGCAGGAGCGACAGCGCATGGAGCAGGAGCTGCAGCTGGCCCACAAGCTCGAGGCGGTGGGACAGCTTGCCGCCGGCATCGCCCACGAGATCAACACGCCGATGCAGTTCATCGGCGACAATGTCCACTTTCTGCGCGAGGCCTTCGACGATCTGCTGGTGCTGATCGAACACTACGCCACGCTCAAGGATGCAGTGCGGAAAGGCGGTGACTACCCTGCCATGCTCGTGGCCATCGAGGCCGCGGAAGAAAGCGCCGATCTCGATTATCTGCAAGAACACGCACCGCGCGCCATCGAACGCACGCTCGACGGCATCTCGCGGGTCTGCTCCATCGTCTCAGCGATGAAGGTCTTCTCACATCCACACAACGACAAGGCGCCCATCGACATCAATGCCGCCATTCAGACCACGCTTACCGTGGTGCGCAACGAATACAAGTATGTTGCCGAGGTCGACACCGAGTTCGGTAACCTGCCCCTGGTGCCCTGCCACGGTGGCGACATGAATCAGGTCTTCCTGAACCTGATCGTCAACGCCGCCCATGCCATCGAGACCGGCCAGAAAGATGGCGATGGTCTGGGCCGTATCCACATCCAGACCTGGCGCGAAGACGGCCTGGCCGTGATCGCCGTCAGCGACACGGGTGACGGTATTCCCGAGGCGATCCGGCACCGCATCTTCGACCCGTTCTTCACCACCAAGGAGGTGGGACGCGGCACCGGGCAGGGCCTGTCGCTGGTGCGCACCATCGTGGTGGACAAACACGGCGGCGCCCTGAACTTTGAAACCGAAGCGGGTCGCGGCACCACCTTCTTCGTCCGCATCCCCATCGACGGCATGCCGGCGTCGGCGGAGGCGGCATCATGATCCGCGTCCTCTTTGTCGACGATGAAACGGCCATTCTGGAGGGCCTGCGCAACCGCCTCCGAGGCCTGCGCCAGGCTTGGCAGATGGCCTTTGCCACCGGCGCAGAGGAAGCGCTGGCCGAACTCGAGCGCCGGGAATACGACGTCATCGTTACCGACATGCGCATGCCGGGCATGGACGGCGCCACCCTGCTGCAACGGGTGCGGGCCGTGTATCCCCACATGGTGAGGATCGTGCTGTCCGGCCAGACCGGCCAGGAATGTCTGCAGCGTGTGCGACCCATCGCCCATCACCTTCTCGCCAAACCCTGTGAGACAGCAGATCTGACAACGGCCGTGGAAGGTCGCAGGGCCAAGACCCACGCAGTGATCGACAGGGAAGAACCGCATGGCCTATTGTGAAACCCCGCCGCTCCCGCGCATCCTGCTGGTGGACGATGAGCCGGCCGTCCTCGAAGGCCTGCAATTCCAACTGCGCAAAAGTTTCACCGTGTTCACCGCGACGAACGGGCTGGAAGGGCTGGCGCAAATCGGCAGCAGTGGCCCGTTCGCCATCGTCCTCTCGGACATGCGCATGCCCAGGATGGATGGCGCGGAATTCCTCACCCGGATGCGGCAGGCGGCACCGGATACGGTGCGCGTGCTGCTCACCGGACAAGCGGACCTCAATTCCGCCATCGCCGCGGTCAACGAGGGACAGGTCTTCCGCTTTCTCACCAAGCCGTGCCCACCCGAGCAGCTGCACAAAACCCTCGAAGACGCCGCAAGACAACACCACCTGCTCACCGCCGAGCGCGATCTGCTGGAAAAGACCCTGCACGGCAGCATCAAGGCCCTGATGGATGTGCTGGCGCTCACCAACGCCGTGGCCTTCGGCCGCGCCACGCGCATTCGCCAGATCGTCAGCGAATTGTGCGATGAACTCCATATCTCGCAGCGCTGGCACCTGGAGGTCGCCGCCATGGTCTCCCAGCTCGGCGCCATCACCCTGCCCGAGGAAACCGCAAAAAAGCTTTACTACGGTGAAGAACTGAATGCCGACGAACAGCAACGGGTCGAATCCCTGCCCGAAGTGGTTGCCCGCCTGCTGGGCAATATTCCCCGCCTCGAACCGGTGCTGACGCTATTGGCCGGTCTCGGCAAAAAGCCCCCACGCGACACCGACGTCAACGCGCAGGAGCTGAGTCTGTTGCGCAGCGCCCTGGACTTTGATGCCCTCATCACCCGCGGCCTGTCGCCACAGGCCTGTCTGGATACCCTGCGCGGCCAGGCCGGACGCTACGATAAAGCCGTTCTTCAGGCCCTCGCCCACTGCCGGGGCAACGAAACGGAGAGTCAGGAAATCCAGGAACTCAAGATTCAATCCGTGCAGGAAGGCATGGTATTCGCGGAAGACGTGCATACGCACACGGGCACACTCCTGGTTCCCTGTGGCTATCAGGTGACCGCCAGTTTCATGGCCCACGTGAAGGCCTTCAAGCGCGGCTACGTGCAGGAAACGGTAGCCGTCATTATTTCAACCTAGATTAATCAGGAGTGCGAGTCATGCCTAAGATTCTCTTTGTCGACGATGAACCGGCGGTGCTTGCAGGCCTCCGCGACGCGCTGCGCCGGGAGCCTTTCCACATCTTCACGGCCCAGTCGGCCGACCAGGCTCTGGCATACTCGAGCAGGATGTGATCGACATCATCGTTTCCGACGAGCGCATGCCAGGCATAAGCGGTGCAGGACTGCTTACCCGTGTGTGTCGGGCTTACCCGGACACTATCCGCATCATCCTCACCGGCCAGACCGACATAACCGCTGCCATCCAAGCCATCAATGAGGGCGAGATCTACCGTTTCCTCACCAAACCCGTAGCAGCGACCGATCTCGCCCGAACCCTCCATGAGGCCCTCTCACTCAAGAAAATGACCGAGGATGGATCCCCCACTCTAGTGTAGTGTCCTGAACTGTATGCCTATTTAGAAAGCCATTAAATACGCGAGTGCAAGGCGTAGACCGCAGGGAATGGCTGCTCCCTTTCCAAGGTCTACAACACCGCAATCGCGTATTTAATGGCTTCCCTTCGGGCGAGACGAAAGAGGCCATCTGGGGTGTTGCGCCCTCTTGAGGTA
>JAJRWE010000239.1 GCA_024276955.1 Gammaproteobacteria bacterium | reverse complement strand
CGCCGCTTTCGCCCAGCAGCAGCACGGTGGACTGGGTGGGGGCGACACGTTGCAGCAGGCCGCTCATGTGCAGGAAGGCCGGTGAGCGGCCTACCAACAGACCATCGTTTTTACCCGGCTGTGACAGCACCTGCACATATTTGCCCATATACATGATGTCACCGTCGTCATCGACAATGGGCGCGGCCTGCAATTGCACGTATTCCTCGTTGTTGTCTTTGTTGTAATGCACATGCATGACCTGACATGGCTTGCCGGTGCTGAAAACTTCTTCCAACGGGCACAGCTCACCGTGCTCGCTGCAGGGGGTGTTGGTATGGTGGTAGACTTCGTAACAGTGTCGGCCAAGCAGATCGTCGCTTTCAAAACCATAGCGATCCTGATAGGCGCGATTGGCGGCAAGGATCTTGTAATCCCTGTCGATGATCACAAAGGGGCTGGGAAGGATGTCGATGATTTGTTCGCAGCTGGGTTTCTTGGTCGTCAGCATAGAGGGAATCCTTATCTGTGCACCAGACATTACTGGCAATGACGCCATTGGCGCCGCCAGAAATGTCATGTCTGAAGCGAGCGAGCGAGTCAGTCAGTCAGTCACGAAACCGGTGCCGACAAGCTATGTCGATACCGGTCAGTCATGCAACTCGGGATGATACTTCGAGGTCTTTCAGTTTAAAGTGGAATTTGTCGGAGTAGTTGAGTAGCGGTGAATTATTCCACCCCTGTTTGCCGAGCAGAAGTTACTATTTACCGAAAAAGTGTTAATAATTACCTCGATTTATTGCCTGTTTTCCTGTCGCCCCTGCGCTTTGTTTTCCAGGACATCCGGTTTGACGTACAACCGCATCGGGCCGGATAATCCGTTCTTTGCCGTACAGGGGAGGCCTTGGCCATGACCGTTTCCGACCTGTTTTTTGCCGCCGATGCCTGTTTGATGCTGGGCGAGCCGGATGAAAAGGTCGCACAGACACGCGCCGTGGCACAACAGTGGCGAGCGGGCGAGCTGTCGCTGCAGGATGACACACCGCCCACGGCCATCGGCGAACCCGGCAGGCCAGAGCGACCACAACTGGTTGCTCCCCGACAGCTGCCCCGGCGTAGCCTGCATACCCCGGAGGGGCACGCGGCACTGATTCACGCCATCGTCCACATCGAGTTTAATGCCATCAATCTGGCCTGGGATGCGGTGTACCGTTTCCGTGACATGCCACGGGCGTTTTATGATGACTGGGTGCGGGTGGCCGATGAGGAGGCCTATCACTTCGGACTGATGCGTGATCACCTGCACGGGCTGGGTTTCGACTATGGCGACTTTGCCGCCCACAATGGCCTGTGGGAAATGGCGCAAAAGACGGCCTTCGACCCGCTGGTGCGCATGGCGCTGGTGCCGCGCGTGTTGGAGGCGCGCGGCCTGGATGTGACGCCGGGTATCATGAAAAAGCTGGCCGCCCACGGTGATCATGCCGCGGTGGCGTTGCTGGAGATTATTCTTCGCGATGAAGTGGGGCACGTGGAGATCGGCTCGCGCTGGTTTCACTATCTCTGCACACAACGTGGTGTCGAGTCGAAGGAAACCTTTCGGCAATTGTTGGATCAATATATGAAGGGCCGAAGCAAGGGGCCGTTGCATCGCAGCGCGCGTCTGGCGGCTGGCTTTAGCGAAGATGAACTGGATTATCTGCAAGGGGTGGGTTGAATGACGGGTGTAAGCGTGAAGTGGTGGTTGGGGTTGGTGCTGGTGACCTTGCTGGGTGGCTGCGCAAGCCAGCCGCAAAAGACGGCCGAGGAGGTTGCCGCCGAAGAAAAGGGCGAGAGCCTGCCGGGAACAGTGTTGCTGTATATCGAAACCGAGGCGGGGAGTGATCAGTCTTACACCGCGCGCATGTTTGTTAATGCCAACTACCTACACATGGCCGACAGCCGTGCCCCCATGGATTACATCCTGTTTGATCGCAAGGCAAAGGTGATTTACAGCGTCAACGCCGATGACCAGACGGTTTTCGAGATTCACGCCAAGTCTCACGATATCGAGCCCCCCATCCGCATCGACTATGTGGAGGAGTCCCAACCCTCCAGTGCGATTCCCAAGATTCAGGGTCGTCATGCCACACACTACCGTTACACGGTAAACGGCGAGCGTTGTTATGACGCGGTGGTGACCCCGCCCAGCTTTTTACCTGAGGTACGAGAGGCGCTGATGGAATTCCGGACGATTCTCGCCGCCGAATATGCCAGCACACTGGCCAATACGCCGCGCGACATGCTCGATGCCTGCGACCTGGCCGTCAACACCTTTGAGGCTACCCGCCATTACTCGCATGGCCTGCCCATCCGCGAGTGGGGCGCTGACGGATACCAGCGTTTCCTGAAGGATTACCAGGGAGGCTTTACCGTTCTGCAGAAAGTGTTAAGTCTGCCCGAGGATTACCAGCACTATTCCACAGGGGATGTGCTGCCGGAGACCAATGAGGCTGCCGACCGGTAGGAGCGGACCCTTGGGCCGCGATGATTTGTGCCAGACCATTTCGCGGCCCAAGGGTCCGCTCCTACGGGGGGCTTGGTGTTATCCGGCAATCAGTTTGCAACCCGCGCTGTCACAACGCAGCAGGCTGGCCCGCTGGTACCAGTCGCCCAGCACGATACGGGTTGCCGGATGACCGTCTACTTGCAGTGAATGCACGGCCGGGCGGTGGGTGTGACCATGAATCAGGCGTGTCACACCGTACTTGCGCAGTGCTTCCGTCACCGCGTCGGCGTTGACGTCCATGATTTCTTCCGCTGTTGCCCGCGTATGGGCCTGACTCTGCGCGCGCATTTTCCGCGCGGTGGCGATGCGTTCCTCGATACTCATGGCCAGTGCGGCGGCGATCCACGCCGGGTCGCGTACCTGGGCGCGAACCTGCTGGTAAGTCACATCGTCGGTGCACAGGGTGTCACCGTGCATCAGCAGGGTGGGGGTGCCGTACAGGTCGATGACGGTGGGGTCGTCGATAAGCTTTGCGCCGGTCATGGCCTCGAAGTTCTCACCCATCAGGAAGTCACGGTTACCCACCATTACGTACACTGGCACGCCACTTTCCGTCAACGCCTTCAATGCCTCGATGGCCACAGTCATATCGGGCAGTACGGCGTCATCACCCAGCCAGGCCTCGAACAGATCGCCGAGAATATACAGTGCCTCGGCTTCGCGGGCCTCGTTCTGAGTCAGCTTGATGAACTGCTCGATGAGCTGTGGCCGTTCGCCGGAGAGGTGTAGGTCGGAGATGAAGAGTGTGCTCATGGACGGCTGCTTTTACGGTTCGTTTGTGGATCGGAAATGAAAAGGGCGCAGGGGCTGAAATCCCTGCGCCCTGCGGCGGTGTAAAGGAGAGAGGGATCAGTCTTTGATGACTTCCGCACTTTCGATGGTGATATCGTCGGCGGGTACATCCTGGTGTCCGCCGCGGGTGGTGGTGGGCTGGCCCTTGATGCGGTTGACCACGTCCATGCCTTCGATGACCTTGCCGAATACGCAATAACCCCAGCCCTGCCCGGTGGGGGCGGTGTGATCGAGGAAGCTGCTGTCGGCGACATTGATGAAAAACTGCGAGGTGGCGGAGTGCGGGTCGTTGGTGCGCGCCATGGCCACGGTGCCGGTGAGGTTCTTCAGGCCGTTGTCGGCCTCGTTCTCGATAGGATCACGGCCGCCGGGCTTGGGGCTCATGTCCGGTAGCATACCGCCACCCTGGATCATAAAATTGTCGATGACACGGTGAAACAGCGTGCCGTCGTAGAAGCCGTCCTTGGCATACTGCTCAAAGTTGGCGGCGCTTTTCGGGGCCTTGTCGAAATCCAGCTCAATGTCGATATCGCCCATGTTGGTGTGCAGTCTGATCATGTTTGGGGTACCAGGGTTAGTTTGCCGCGTCAGCGGTTTCTAGGGTGATTTTTTCGATGATGACCGGGGTGCGCGGCACGTCCTTGCGGAAGGGGCCGCCGGAACCGGTCTTGCTCTGGCGAATCTTGTCCAATACCGGCATGCCCTTGATCACGCGGCCGAATACGGCATAGCCCCAGGCCCGCGGGCTTTGCTCACGGAAGTCGAGGAAACTGTTGTTGGCGACATTGATGAAGAACTGCGCCGTGGCGGAGTGTGGGTCGCCGGTGCGGGCCATGGCGATGGTACCGATTTTGTTGCGCAGGCCGTTATCGGCCTCGTTTCTGATCGGGGCATGGGTATCTTTCTTCTGAAAGTCCGGGGTGAAACCGCCACCCTGGACCATGAAGCCATCGATCACGCGGTGAAAGATGGTGCCGTCGTAAAAGCCCTCATTGACGTAGGTGAGGAAGTTTTCCACCGTCCTGGGGGCCTTTTCACGATCCAGCTCCAGCACGATGTCACCCATGCTGGTGGTGATGCGGACATGCGGGTGGGCGTCGTCGGCCAGCAGCAGGCCGGGCAGCAGTGAAAGGGCGAAAAATAAAATCAGTGTGTGAGTCAGGGCTTTCATTCAGCGTTCCTGTGGCTTGAGGGTGGTGAAAGTCGAAAGTCAGCGGGCATGATATCGGTTTTGACGGAATCGCGGAAGCGTTGTTCCTTTTGTGGTGCCGGGATGATTTCGCTACCATTGCCGCCTCGAAAATAGCCACTGGCCGCGCAACCCGGATACCCCATGCTGAAGATTCACAATAACCTCACCAAGCGCAAAGAACCCTTCGTGCCCATCGACCCAAAAAATGTACGTATGTACGTGTGCGGCATGACGGTGTACGACCTCTGCCACCTGGGCCATGCGCGGGTGCTGGTGGTGTTCGACGTGGTGTACCGCTATCTGCGCCGGGTTTACGGCACGGAACACGTGACCTATGTGCGCAACGTCACCGACATCGACGACAAGATCATCGCTCGTGCCAATGAGCGTGGCGAGAAGATTGACCAGTTGACCAATCATTTCATCGAAGAGATGACTCGCGACGCCGATGCCCTGGGCGTGCTGCATCCGGACGAAGAGCCGCGCGCCACCCGCCACATGGGCGAGATCATCGACATGATTCAGGCCTTGATCGACAAAGGCTACGCCTATCAGGCTGGCAAGGGTGACAGAGAGGGTCCCCTGGGGGACAAGGTGAATGGCCCCGGAGGGGACAGAGAGGGTCCCCTGGGGGATAAGGTGAATGGCCCCGGAGGGGACAGAGAGGGTCCCCTGGGGGATGTGTATTACGACGTCAGCCGCTTCGAACACTACGGCCAACTGTCCGGCAAGAATACCGACGACCTGCGCGTCGGGGCGCGTGTCGAGGTGGATACCGCCAAGCAGGATCCGCTGGATTTCGTGTTGTGGAAGGCCGCCAAGCCCGGCGAGCCCTACTGGGAATCGCCCTGGGGCAGGGGCCGGCCCGGCTGGCACATCGAGTGCTCGGCCATGGCCACCTGCTGTCTCGGCAATCACTTCGACATCCACGGCGGCGGCCTGGACCTGCAATTTCCGCATCATGAGAACGAAATCGCGCAGAGCGAGGCGGCCACCGGCGAGAAATTTGTCAACGTGTGGATGCACAACGGCTTTGTGCGCATCGACGAGGAGAAGATGTCCAAGTCGCTGGGCAACTTCTTTACGATTCGCGAGGTGCTGGAGAAATACGACCCCGAGGTGGTGCGTTTCTTTATCCTCAACAGCCACTACCGCAGCCCGCTGAATTATTCTGATAAGCACCTGGATGAGGCCAAGGCGGCGTTGACCACCCTTTATAACGCCTTGCGCGGCGTGACGCCCGTGGAGGGCGGTGATGTGCAGGCCTACGCGGCGCGCTTCGAGGCCGCCATGGACGATGATTTCAATACCCCCGAGGCGATCGCGGTGCTGTTCGAGCTGGCGCGGGAGATCAATCGCCTGCGTGGCAGCGATGCGCAGGCGGCGGGCCGGTTGGCGGCTGAATTGGTGCGGCTGGGTGGGTGTCTGGGGCTGCTGCAGCGTGATCCGGAGGATTTTTTCAAAGGAAGGCGTCCCACTGAAATCCAAGCAGACTACGCAAGTCGAACGACAACGACCCATAATGCGGAGGTTGCTTCGGGCTTTTCAGAAGCAAAAATCGAGATCTTGATCGAAGCGCGTACTGAAGCACGAAAGAACAAGGACTGGGCCGAATCCGACCGCATCCGCGATGAGCTGCTGGCTCAGGGCGTCGTGCTGGAGGATGGCCCGCAGAAGACGACCTGGCGGCAGGAATAACCGCAGTGCCGGGTAGGAGCGGGCCATGCCCGCGATTGGCGGCTGGGAAAAAACAATAAATCTTCTGTGGGAATCAATAACCTCTGTGGGGAATGTAAGACCATCGCGGGCATGGCCCGCTCCTACAAATCCAGCGGATAAGACTAAATCCCGTCCCGCTTGTCCGCCGCATCCGCGGTATTCTGCAACAGCGTCGCCACCGTCATCGGCCCGACACCGCCGGGCACCGGGGTGATCCAGCCGGCCCGCTCGCGGGCGGCCTCAAAGTCGAAATCTCCCACCAGTTTTCCCGCTTCGTTGCGATTCATGGCCACGTCGATGACGACGGCGCCCGGCTTGATCCACTCGGCCGGGACGATGCCGTATTTGCCCACGGCTACCACCAGCAAATCGGCGCGTCGCACATGGGATTCCAGGTCTTTGGTGAAGCGGTGGCAGGTGGTGACAGTGCAGCCGGCCAGCAGTAGTTCCAGACTCATGGGGCGGCCGACGATGTTAGAGGCGCCCACCACCACGGCGTCCATTCCGCGCACGCCCACCCCGGTATGCTCCAGCAGGGTCATGATGCCGCGCGGCGTGCAGGGTTGCAGGGTGGGGTGGCGCAGGGCGAGGCGGCCGATGTTGTAGGGGTGGAAGCCGTCGACGTCCTTTTGCGGGTCGATGTGTTCGATGACGGCCTCGTCGCTGATGTGCGCCGGCAGCGGTAGCTGCACCAGGATGCCGTCGATGGTCGGGTCGGCGTTCAGCTCGTCGATGAGCGAAAGCAGGCTGTCTTCACTGGTGCCGGCCGGTAGGTCGTAGGATTTGGAGATAAAGCCGACTTCTTCGCAGGCGCGGCGTTTGCTGCCGACGTAGACCTGCGAGGCGGGGTCGGCGCCGACCAGTACCACCGCCAGGCCCGGTGGGCGCAGGCCCTGTTCCCGGCGTGTGTCGACACGTTGTTTGGTCTGCTGGCGGAGTTCCGCGGCAATGGCCTTGCCGTCGATGATCTGTGCACTCATTCGGGAAGCCGACTGTAAAAACGGGGCGCCATGATCTCACGGTGCCGCAGTACTCCGCAATTCGTGTTGCTGATGAGCGGCGTCTGTAAAGATGCGTTTGCGGATGGCGCTGCGGGAATAACGCCGCTATAATGCGCCGCCTCGGTTCGGGGTGTAGCGCAGTCTGGTAGCGCGCCTGCTTTGGGAGCAGGATGTCGGGGGTTCGAATCCCTCCACCCCGACCAGTATTATTGTTGGCTATGGCTATGCTACATAGAGTCAATCCGGCGATGCGGGCAGGCCGGTTTTCTGCGCTCGTAGCTCATGCGGATAGAGCATCGGCCTTCTAAGCCGAGGGTAGCAGGTTCGAATCCTGCCGGGCGCGCCAATTTTAGTGTCATTATTGTCAAGAGTACCTCTAAACATTCAGCGCAACGGCATTGAGTGATTAGACGCACCTTTTAGGGTGTTCAATTCAGAGCGGCTTCATGTATAATCGCCGCCCTGCTGAGATGGTGGGCGTAGCTCAGTTGGTAGAGCGCAGGATTGTGATTCCTGTGGTCGTGGGTTCAAATCCCATCGTCCACCCCATTTTTGAAGTTTGAAGGGCGTGATCCGTTTGGGGTAGAATCCGGCGGATTGTGTCAGCCAGATTTGGGTGCCCATGGCATCGAAGTTACGGGCCATTAGCTCAATTGGTAGAGCAGTTGACTCTTAATCAATTGGTTCGGGGTTCGAGTCCCTGATGGCCCACCAAACGACAAGGCCCGGCAATTGCCGGGCCTTATTTGTTTATGGCGACGGGCTTCTGTCGATGGATTTGTGCCGGTGGTATACTGCGTTTTCTGTTGCGCGGGACGAATCGAATACGCGAAAGTGGCGGAATTGGTATTTAGAAACGCTCAGTGAGCGCAGCGAGTGCTAGCGATTCTTAAGGTGGGTAGGTTGTATTAATACAGCGGGTTGGTCTATTGCCAGCCGGTTTTAATGACGCGAAAGTGGCGGAATT